>CADBNA010000438.1 GCA_902795835.1 uncultured Lachnospiraceae bacterium
AATATTCCTGACACCTCTCCTGGTAGTGGCCGGCGATCACGCCACCAATGACATGTCCGGCGACGACGATGATTCCTGGAAGAACCAGTTCGCCCGGGAGGGCGCGGAAGTAACCTGTATCGTGCGCGGGCTGGGAGAGTATCCGGAGATTCGGCAGCTGTACCTGGAGCACGCGCGCGAGGCCGTGCCGATCATGCTGGACTGACATGGCGGCTTCTGAGGAAAGAGACAGAAAAAGAAAAAGGAGACAGGGGTCAGACCCCTGTCTCCTGAGAATAAGTGAATTTATAATTAAGAAGGAGACAGAGGTCTGACCCCTGTCTCCCTCCCCCCGGATCAAGTATTATGTCAGATAAAGCTTCTGAAAACAGAATATGCAAAGCAGGCCGCCTGGCTGTCATTGTCATGCTCTTACTGATGCTTCTGCCGCAGGCCGTCTATGCCGGACCGGTTGTGGTCACCAAAAACGGGGAAAGCGCAGAGAAAACTTCAGAGGAGGGCTCACAGAGCAGTTCAGGGAATATTTCTGAAGAAAGCTTTGAGGAAAACTCGCTGGCACAGCGGCTGTATGATGTGCAGAAGGAGATTGAGCGGAAGCAGGTAGGCCGGTATGGTATGGTCCCCGTTTATGCCAGGGATCTGGAAGACGGCGTGTATCCGATTGAAGTGGAGACGACGTCCCCCTATTTCCGGATTCCCGAGGCGGAGCTGACGGTTGACGGGGATGACATGACTGCGCGGATTACCATTCGCAGTATGAGCTACAGCTATGTGTATCCCGGGACGGCCGAAGAGGCGCTGGGGGCGGAAGAGGCCGACTGGATTGGTTTCGAGGAGGTTGACGGCTGTACGGTTTTCACCATACCCGTAGAGGCACTGGATGCCCCCGTTCCCTGCGCGTCTTACAGTAAAAAGAAACGGCTTTGGTATGACCGCCTGCTGGTATTTAACGCTGCATCTCTTCCGGAAGGCGTGGTGAAAATCGACCTGCCGGATTACGAGCTGATAGAAGAAGCGCTGAAAGACTGGGATGCGGATGGAGAGATCATGGCCGCAGAGGATGAAGAACTTCTGGACGGACTGGAGGAACCCATTCTGCAGGGCATGGAGATCAGCAAATCTGACGGCGAGTATTCTATAGAGGTGAATATGACCGGCGGCAGCGGGCGCGCGAGTATCAGTTCCCCGACGCTGCTGATCGTCAGAAACGGCCGGGCTTATGCCAGGCTGATCTGGAGCAGTTCGTATTACGACTATATGATCGTGGAGAACCGGGTCTACCATAACCTGGCCACGGACGGGGGAAATTCCGTCTTTGAGATCCCGATTCTGGCTATGGACACGGCGATGCCGGTCGTAGCTGATACGACCGCTATGGGAGAACCCGTAGAGATTAACTACACACTGGCCTTCTATTCTGAGTCCGTGGGCGACCGGGGGAAGATACCGCAGGAGGCGGCAAAAAAAGTGCTGCTGATCGCGCTGGTGATTCTGGTGGGCGGCGGCATACTGAATCATTTTTTAAAACGCGGAAAGTCGTAATGGGTTAAAAATGTATTATCCATATTTTCCTGTATTTACAGATCTGTCAGAAAAGAGTATCGTAGTAGTGGGAGCGGGACAGATTGCCGCCCGGCGTGTGATGACCCTGGCTGGATTTGCTCCGCTTATCACGGTTATTGCTCCGGAAATCGCGGATGAGCTGAAATCCCTTGCGGAGGAGGGAAGGATCCGTATTCTGGAACGCTGTTTTGTGGAGAGTGATCTGGATGGGGCCGGACTGGTGCTGGCTGCCACGGATGACAGAGAACTGAACAGCAGGATTGCTGCGCTGTGCAGAATGCGCCGCATCCCCGTCAATAATGCGGGGGACCGGACGGAATGTGACTTTTTCTTTCCGGGGGTTGTGCGGAAGGACAACGTCGTTGTCGGCGTGACGGCCAGCGGCCTGGACCACAGTAAGGCGCGGGAGATAACCGGGAAGATTCGAAAATTGCTGGAAGAGGAAATGTGAGCGTCCGGGAGTCGGCGGGAGACGGGCCGGGAGTTCTCTGTTTTCCCTATAGCCCGTTAGAGAAAAGCGGGCATGTATTCGGAAGGAGAGCTGTATGGAAGTAAAACGCGTGAGGACGATCGACGATATCAGTTATGAGCAGGAGAAGGAGACGGTGACGATTCACAAGGGCAGTGAATTCTTTGTTGAAAAAGTCCTGGAAAAGGGAATTATTCTCTGCTCGGATGAGGGCGAGAGGATGATGATCGATCTGGATTCCTTTGAGAAATGGTTTGAGGCTCTCGGCTGATTGCCGGCAGGCGGATATAATTGAAAGTTCTGATGGAGATCAGGCCCGGACCACTTTTTTAAGGTCCGGACCTTTTCTGCGTTTTAACAGCGCTTTTTTTGGGGGGCGGATTTGTACAGCGAGTTGTTCTGTAAAATCTATGACGAGCTGGGATGGAATTTTTTTCCGGAGTTTTTCGGACGGGAGCTGGTGAGCTGGATACGGGACCGGGATCTGCCGGTATCGTCCTGCCTTGATCTGGCCTGCGGCACCGGTATCCTCTGCGGCATCCTGGCAGAGGAGGGACTGGAGGTGTGCGGGGCTGACCTGTCGGAGGGTATGATCCGCATTGCCCGGGAACGATATCCGGACATCCCGTTTGAGATCGCGGACATGACCCGCTATTCCCCGAAACGGAGCTGGGATCTGGTAACCTGCACGGGGGACGCGCTGAATCATATCCTGAATAAGGAAGATCTGGAGAGGGTTTTTCAGACGGTCCGCGGCTGCCTGACGCCCGGCGGCTGGTTTGTATTTGATATGCTGCGGGAAGAGGGTGTGCCGGATCCGGATCCGTTTGAATTCGATGATGAATCCGGGATACATGTCCGGTTCCAGGTGATCCGTGATGAGCTGGCCCGGACACATCTGCAGATACGGGCGGAAGAGAGCGGAAAACCGGTGGTGGAAGAGGAGATCATTGAGAGGCTGTATGATCCCGGAGAGATTTGCCTTCTGTTGAGAAAAACAGGGTTTTCTTCCGCAACTTTTCAGGACTGCCCTTTCGGCAGGGGAAAAGCTGGGACCAGCTGG
>CADBNA010000439.1 GCA_902795835.1 uncultured Lachnospiraceae bacterium
ACTGTAAGGTATGGCGACAGATGGTATATTCTGGAGGCAGGCGGCAACATCGGCAATCTGCTTGGAATACCTTCAGATTACATGGGCCTTTTACCGATATCTGAAGATGTGTTTACAGAATGGATGGAGACAGGCACCGTAGAAATGTAAATGATAAATGTTTATTCAGCAGCAGGGTACAGGCATGAAGTAACAGCAGGGACCGGGTTCTTCGCCCGGTGCGGATCTGAAAACGGAAAGGGAGGATTCATTATGGGAAAATCGTGGAAAAAACGGGTGATCTCGGGGATCATCATGCTGCTTCTGCTGCTGCCTGTGATGCTGACCGGCAGGGCGGAGACGGCCATAGCGGAGACGGATATAGCGGAGCCGGTCATAACGGAGGAATTCACAGCATATGACTACAATGAAAGTGTGATCGGATTCCCGAGAATATGGTCCACTTCTGTCTTGTTTTTCGGAGAGGATGAAAATGCCGCGCATCTGATAGATGATATGATCGCCGAGCGGATACCCAATTCCTGTCAGGTCCTCTATGATTTCCGGGGAACGCGTCCGGAGGTAACGGTGACAGATCCGCAGACCATCATAAGAATCTACAACCGTCTGGCTGATGTCCATATCAAAGATGAACAGGATAAGACGATCGAAGGAGGGGATCATCATATCATTTTCAACCTGCAGGACGGCAGCAGCGTTTCCTTTGAATTCCAGGGAGAGAATCTGTTCCGGAAGGATGGCCGCAATTACCTGGTAGATGACAGTGAAGACCTGTGGGCTTTCATTTTCGATCTGCAGGAAGCGTTTGTAGAATACGGAGAGGAAGGTCCGTACCCTATCCTTGTGGAGAAAGGGGCCGACATGCTGATTGACTGTCCCAGGGAAGCCATGGCGGGAGAAACGGTGCGGATCGAAACGGTATTCGCCGCAGACGGCGAAGTTTACGTTTTTGTGAATGACGAGAGGACGGGAACCTTCATCAAAGAAAATGTCTTTGAATTTGTCATGCCCCAGGGTCCTGCACGTCTGAAGGCGGGGATCAGTTCAGCCGGATATTCCGGCGCATGATGTTTAAGCGCCTGATTTAAAAAGAAAGAATTACCGGACTGAGGATTAACAATGCTGGATCTCATAACGAACCCTGTTTTCTTATCGGCTGCTGCCGGCTGGTTTACTGCCCAGTGCATAAAAATGATTATTGAAACGGCCAAAAACGGATTTGATCCGAAACGCCTCTCAGGCGGCGGCGGGATGCCCAGTTCCCATTCCGCCACCGTGACCGGCCTTGTATGCGCCACCGCCCTGACATTCGGTACAGGCGGTTTTGAATTCCCCATGGCCCTGTTTTTCGCAATCATCGTGATCTACGATGCAAGGGGAGTCCGCTACCAGACAGGCAGACAGTCCGCAATCCTCAACCGGATGCGGGATCCGGACGCGGATATACATCTCGATGAAAAGATGGGCCATACCATTCCCGAGATCATCGCAGGATGTGTGACAGGGGCTGTCTGCGCGGCAGTCATATGCCATCTGCTCTCGGGCATGAGATAATGGTTAGAAATACTATTTCATATTCCGTGTTCTTTATGGTAGAATGAAAAAAGCAGCAGGCCGGAGAGGCTGTTCAGACAATTGAGAGAAAGATCTCAGATTCTGAATACGGGACTGGAAATCGACAAATCATCATGACGAAGATGGGAGGAGAAAATCAATGACAAATGAAGAACTGAAAACAATCCGCGAAGATAAGAAACACAGCAAAGGTGATTTCGCAAAGCTTCTCGGGATTACGCCGATGCTTCTGGGCAGATATGAAAGCGGCAAGATTCAGATTCCGGAAGAGATAGAGAAGAAGGTAAAGGAGCTGCCGGACACAGTCGTTGCCACGGAAATTGAGGTGAAGAAGACAGCCCGGAAGGCCGGAAGAAAAGTAAAAGAAGCAGCGGAAGCAGCCATAACAGCAGTAAAGGACCAGGCTGCCGCGACAGAGATTGAAATTAAGAAGACGGCACGCAAGGGCAGCAGAAAGGCAAAGGAAACTGCTTCAAAAGCGGCAGACGCCCTGAAGGAATCCGCAAAGAAGACGGCAGGGATTCCCACCATCATCATCCAGTCTCCCATGGGCGGCTACATTACGTCTGATGACATTGCAAAAAAAGTGCCGAAAAACACTGTCAATGTGTATGTCAGGGTTGATGAGAATAAACTGTACTATGTGCTGGAAGATGGCGAGACCGGAGACGTGGATATCTGGGACTGACAG
>CADBNA010000440.1 GCA_902795835.1 uncultured Lachnospiraceae bacterium
GAGATGGCCGTGCAGATGTGCGGAAAGATCCGGCAGCAGAGCGGATTGTCCCGGGTGGTGCTCTCCGGCGGTACATTTCAGAACCGTTTTCTGATGGAGCATCTGGTGCCGAGGCTGAGAAGCGGGGGATTTTCCGTTTTTTATCACACACAGGTGCCGGCTGTGGATCAGGGCCTGAGTCTGGGTCAGGCGATGATCGCCGGCAGAGGAGGAGAAGAATATGTGTCTTGCGGTGCCGCTGCAGATAACTGAGATAAACGGAGCGGATGCGGTGGGAGAAAGAGACGGGATCCGACGGAGGATCCGTCTGGACTTTATACCGGATCCGCAAGTCGGAGAATATGTGATCGTTCACGCGGGATTTGCGATCGAACGGCTGTCCCCGGAACAGGCGCTGGAGAATCTGGCGGCGGCCAGGGAGGTGGAAAATGCCCTGCGGGAACTCTGAACATATGCGGAGAGAGGCTGACTTCCCGCGCTCTGCGGACAGACTGGAGTCAGCTGTAGAAAAACTGCTGTGCGCCATCCGGGATCTCCTGCCGGAGGATGCCGGGACCGTGACGCTGATGGAGGTCTGCGGCACGCATACCATGGCCATCGGCAAAGCCGGAATCCGGCAGCTGCTGCCGCCTTCTGTGCGGCTTCTGTCCGGCCCGGGCTGTCCCGTGTGTGTGACGCCTGCGGGCCGGATCGACCAGATTCTGCGCCTGTCTCAGGAGCCCGGCGTGATTCTGGCGACCTACGGCGATATGGTCCGGGTGCCCGGAAGCAGAAGAGGGGATACCCTGTCTGCCAGACGGGCCGCAGGCGCGCATATAGCAGTCGTATATTCCGCCATGGACTGCCTGGATCTGGCGGAGAAAAATCCGGATAAGGAGATCGTTTTTCCGGCCGTCGGATTTGAGACAACAGCGCCGGGGACGGCGGCAGCCGTCCGCGCGGCCGCAGAGAGAAAAATCGGCAATTTCTCCATACTTCCGCTTCTGAAGACGGTGGAGCCGGCGCTGCGCACCCTGCTGCAGACGCCGGATTTCGGCGTGCAGGGATTTCTCTGCCCGGGCCATGTGGCAACCATCATCGGGGAGAGAGGGTTCCGGTTCCTTACAGAAGAATACCGCATTCCGGCCGTGATCAGCGGGTTCGAGCCGGAAGACATCCTGGTCTCCGTCTGGCGGCTCCTCCGGCAGATTAGAAACGGAAAAGCCGCTCTCGAAAATGAATATACCCGGGCTGTGGCCCCGGAAGGAAATCCTCTGGCCATGCAGATCATGCGGGAAGTGTTCCGTCCCGCAGACGAGCGCTGGCGGGGGCTCGGCCTGATCCCCGGCGGGGGCCTGACCCTGCAGAAGGCGTACGATTCTTTCAATGCGGAAGAGCGGTTTGCCGGGATCCTGAAAGACGTGCCCGCTGAAGGCGAAGAAACAGCAGGATGCCGCTGCGGTGAGATCCTGCAGGGCGCCCTGGAGCCGCGGGACTGCCCCCTGTTCGGGCGCGTGTGCACCCCGGAAAATCCGGCCGGCCCGTGCATGGTATCCTCCGAAGGGACATGCGCAGCTGCGTGGAAATACGGGGACAGCGCAGTTCCTGCAGGTGTACGGCTTTAGAAAAAATCTCCAAAACGATAGGTTCGGGCAGCCTTTTCACATGCGGACGCCGGCAGGTACAGCGCTGCCGCCCGTTCCTCAGGTTCTCCGGGCACAAGAAGTTCTAATCTTTTCGCAGTTCCCTTCCACTGCGGGATGGCCTGAAGGCGTTCTCACTTCGTTTTTTATGTGAATGACCAGCTCTTGCGCTGTGAGCCGCCGTTCACAGCCGGGAACTTCGAAAAGCCAAGAACTTCTAAGTACCCTCCGAAATTCGATCCGGTCGACAGCGCTGTACCTGCCGCTGTTCTGCTATCGATGTACAGCGGAAAGGGACGGGACTTCATGCCCGAAGGACTGCATTGACGCAAGTGTTGACAGCCGTTGGGCTGCCGGAACTGCAGAGCAGGGGCGAGATCGGGCATACCTGGCCCGATCGAGAGCGAGACCGAGCAGTTTTCATAAGGAAAACTGCGAGGATTCGAGTGGTACCCTGCTCCGCGGTGACGGAAACCCTTACGGATGTCACACGAAGCGACAGCAGGGCGAGGGTATGAAGTCCCGGCACTTTCTGCGTCCGACATAACCCTCACAGAACCAATACTGTTTTCAAATGCTATAAGGAGACATACGCAATGGATTCATTCATCACTCTCGACTACGGCAGCGGCGGCGGGAAAACAGCTTCCCTGATCGAACAGAAAATCCTTCCCGCGCTGGGAAATCCGGTCCTGAATCAGCTGACGGACGGAGCCGTAGTGGAGGGATTTGAGCAGCTGGTCTTTTCCACAGACAGCTTTGTGGTGAACCCCTGCTTTTTCCCGGGCGGCGACATCGGAAAGCTGGCTGTCTGCGGCACTGTCAACGACATCTGCGTCAGCGGCGGGAAGCCGGCATACCTGAGCCTCGGCCTGATCCTGGAGGAGGGCTTTCCGGCAGAAAAGCTGGAGAGAATCCTGGATTCGATCCGGCTGACGGCGGAAGAGACCGGGACAGAAGTTGTCACCGGAGATACCAAGGTCGTAGAGAAGGGAAAAGGGGACGGGATCTATATCAACACCAGCGGGATCGGCCGCCTGGCCTGCCCCGGCCTTTCCCCGGAGGCGATCCGGCCCGGAGACCGGATTCTGGTCTCCGGACCCGTGGGAGAACACGGAATTGCCGTGATGCTGTCCAGGTACGGAGACCTCCTGCAGGGAGACGTCCGCTCAGACTGCGCGCCCCTGCACAGGCTCTGCGGTGCGCTCTATCCGCTGGGAGGGGCACTCCGCGTGATGCGGGACCCGACCAGGGGAGGGCTGGCCACCACACTCTGCGAGTTCATGGATGATTCCGGATATGATGCCGTTCTCGAGGAAAAAGCCATTCCTGTGACGCCTTCGGTCCGGGCAGCCTGCGAACTGCTGGGCCTGGATCCTCTGTATGCAGCCTGCGAGGGAAGACTTCTGGCTGTAGTGGCACCGGAAAAAACCGAAGAAGCGCTCTCCCGGATGCGCGCACAGCCGGAGGGGGAACAGGCTGCCGTGATCGGCGAGATCGGCACCGCACACCCCGGAAAAGTCATTATGCGCACCTCCGTGGGAGGGAGCAGGGTCATTACCCGCCTGTCCGGCGCACAGCTGCCGAGAATCTGCTGACAGAGTGGGACACTTCTGTGACAATTGCCATGGTACCATGCATTCATAGATGAAAGAACGTGAGCAGTACGACTGCGGACAAAACACACGCACGATAAAAGAGAGGAGTGCTATTATGAGAAACTATCTGGTGGCCAGCATCCTTGCGGTTATTACATTCCTGTTTGTAATGTTTGCCATCCCCGCTTCTGCGGAGGAACTGCAGGCAGATGGCACAGCCGCGGCAGAAAATGCAAATGTATTTACCTCAGAAGACGGGATCCTGTCCATTACCCTTCCCAATGAGAGCTGGATAGAGATTCAGGATCCGGGAAAATGGATCGCCCTGTCGGACGGCGCGAACCTGATCACGCTGGAGCACTATTCAAACGGCGAGAAGCTGCCGGATATTACCGTAGCGGA
>CADBNA010000441.1 GCA_902795835.1 uncultured Lachnospiraceae bacterium
AGACTCGACCGGTCTCAGACACGTACTCGCCGGATGCGTCCACACGGGTATTCCCTGTGGCTGCACCGGCTGTGTGTGGACAGACGGGTCAGGCCCTCCCTTTCTATCAGCCAGCGGGGACAGCACTTTCGGCGGTCCCGAATTTTGGAGGGTACATAGAAGCTCTTGGCTTCCCGCAGTTCCCGACAGCGAACGGCGGCTCACAGCGCAGAAGACAGATATTCACGAAACCATGAGGTGAGAACGCCTTCAGCCCCTTCCGGTGATAAAGGGAACTCCGGGAAGCTTAGAACTCCCTGTGCCCGGAGAACCTGAGGGACAGACGGCGCTGCTGTCCCTGTCGGCCGGACATAGAAAGCTATGTTCAGGAGGATAGGGGCGGCCTTGAATGTCGGCCAGTGCACAGCCGGCACATCCGCGGAGAATACCCATGTGGACGCATCCGGCGAGTACGTGTCTGAGACCGGCCGAGTCTTGGGCAGCCGGGGCATGCCTGGCCCGGCTGCCTTAGACGAGCAGGCTCAGACCGACGGAGCAGCGGACATATGGGTATTCCCCGCGACTGCGCCGGCGTCCGGTTTCCCTGTGGCTGCGCCTGCCCCGATCCACTCCTCGAGCGCCGCCTTTTTCCTCTGGATCATCTCATCGATCCTGTCTGTATAATGCCCGATATCCTTCACATTTTCCGCGCGCTCGATCCGGGTTCCTCCCGGATAGACAAACTTTGTCGACGCGTCGCTGCCCGCCGCCAGGATGGTCTGGCGTTCTTCCATGATCAGAATATTATACAGGCAGTCTTTTCCTTCCTTTGCGTATCCCACGTTTTCAAAATTGCCGGCCATGTTTTTCTGCCGGTACAGGTAATACGGATGCATGCCCATTTCCGCCGCGCACTGCTCTGTCAGCCGCATGATCCCTGCGGAGGCTTCAAATGATACCGGCACATAGGTGTCGCGGAACAGATTCAGCCGCGTGGCCCGCTTCAGGGCCAGCGCATGGATCGTCATGCTGTCCGGATCCAGGCGTTTTATCTCCGCCAGCGTATGCCTGACCTCATCCTCACCCTCGCCGGGCAGTCCGATAATCAGATCCATATTGATGTTGGAAAAGCCCATTTCCCTCGCCAGCAGATATTTTTCGCGCACTTCCTCAACCGTATGCTTCCTGCCGATTACATCCAGAGTCTTCTGGTTCATCGTCTGCGGGTTGATGGAAATCCTGGTCACCGGAAAACGGCGGAGCACCTGCAGTTTTTCTCTTGTAATCGTATCCGGCCTGCCCGCCTCGACGGTAAATTCGCGCACCTGATCCATGGAAAAACAGTCCTGCACCGTCTGCAGCAGCTGCGCCAGACGGTCCGGCGCCAGCGTCGTAGGCGTTCCTCCGCCGATATAGACCGTATCCAGCCGGAGTCCGTATTCGCGCACGACATCACCGATAAACCGGAGCTCGGTGTACAATGTCTCCAGATAGGGACTCACCATTTTGCGGAACCGCTCCAGCGGATGGGAGCCAAAAGAACAGTACAGACAGATAGACGGACAGAACGGAATGCCGATATAGAGGCTGCAGCCCTGTTCCGGCCTGAGATCCTTCATCAGTATGTTTTCCATCTGTGCCGCGGCAAGGGCCAGTTCTGTCTTCTCCGGACTTACAAACCAGGTATCCTTCATGTACGCGAATATCTGGTCCGGCGTTTTTCCTTCCAGAAGCTGTCCGGAAACCAGCCTGACCGGCCGTATGCCCGTGAGATCTCCCCATGGAAGTTCTGTACCGGTCATGCGGCTCAGACAGCGGTATACCAGCTGCTTGATCCTGTTCTTGGCCTCCATCCTGTCTGCGGATGGAATGTCATCGCGCCGCTCCGACCATGCTTCGGCGTCCAGCCTGTCTGCCCTGCGTTCTTCTGCCGTCATGTTTCCGCAGGGAATATAGGAAAAAACGACGGATGAACCGCCGTAACAGACCTGAAACAGAGCATCCGCATCTGCCGCGTCATCAGATGCAGAACCCTCCTCACAGATATAGCGCATGTCCAGTTCCGCCGTCGGGTAAAACGCCTTCAGCAGATTGTACACGTCGTATTCGAATTCCTTCTCACTGAATGTCAGTCTGAAGCGAAGGGCCAAGTTTTTTCACCTCGTTTCCAGAATTCAGCTGTACTCACAGCCCGTATGCCAGCGGGTTGAACATCTTCTCATCACCGATTGTCGTGAAGGCCTCATGCCCCGGATAGACTTCTGTATCCTCCGGCAGCTCGCGGAGAAGACGATGAACGCTCTCTGCCATATCCCGCGCGCTGGAAGTCGGAAAATCCGTCCGGCCATAGGAGCCGCAGAACAGAGTATCCCCGCTGAACAGCACTTTTTCTTCCGGCAGGTAAAAACAGCAGCTGCCCCAGGTGTGTCCGGGTGTGAGAATAACATGGATCTCCAGACCGGCCAGATGCAGCACATCGCCGTCCTTCACCAGTCTGTCGGCCTTCATGGTATACGGAACCGACCACATGCCGGAGAGATTGTATCTGGCGTCTTCCAGTACTTTCTCGTCGTCTTCCTCGATATATACGGGAATGCCGTAGGCGTCGCGGATGGCCTCCGCAGCCAGCATATGATCATAGTGACCGTGCGTAAGCAGTATGGCGACAGGTTTTCCCTCCATGGCGGATACGCGCCGGCGGATTGCAGCGGCATCGTCTGCCGGATCTATGATCAGCATCTCTTTTGTCTCTGTATTCTGGACAAAAAACACATTAGTGGCAACCATTCCTGTCACCATGCTCTGAATGCGAATCTCTGCCATCTTAAGTCCTCCCTGTAATTATCCTCTGGCACGCTGTACGTCTATGACGCTCTGCACCTGTCTCACTTTTTCCATCAGGTCCCGGAGCTCCTGCTGACTGGACACTTCGAACGTCATGTCAATCGACGCCGTTCCCTGGTGGCTTGTCCGCACATTCATAGCTTTGAGATCTATCTTGCGTTCAAGGAAGATCCTGGAAATATCCACCAGCAGACCGGTGCGGTTGTCCGCGTAAACGCTGACGCCGACCGGATAGGCGTGGCCGTCCTGCATCGAGTTGTCCCACTCTGCCTCAATCAGGCGGTTCCGCTCGGATTCCGGCAGGGTAATCACATTGATGCAGTCCGTGCGGTGTATGGTGATGCCTCTGCCCCTGGTCACAAAGCCTACAATTTCATCTCCCGGAATCGGGCTGCAGCATTTGGAGAAACGCACGGCGACATCGTGAATGCCCCGTACCGTAATGCCTCCCTTATGGGATTCTTCGGTCTGTCCCTCCTTCTTTTCCTCTGTGAGTTCCTGCAGAACCTCCTCATCTGTGATGTTGTTCTGCCGGTCTTTCTCCCAGAGTTCCGCCAGTTTGTTGAGCACCTGGCCTTCCTTCAGACCGCCGTGTCCGATGGCCGCCAGGACAGAGTCCCAGTCCGCAAAACCGTATTTGTGCATGACCTTGTCCATGTACACCGGTTTCAGCAGTTCCTGCAGATTGCGGCCCTTGGAATGGGCATAGGAGGCAAGCATTTCACGGCCCTTGGCAATGTTGTCTTCCTTCTTCTCCATCCGGAACCAGCGGTTGATGCGGTTCTTTGCCTGGGTGCTCTTGACGACCTTCAGCCAGTCGTGGCTCGGCCCCCTGGAATTCTGGGAGGTAATAATCTCCACGCGGTCTCCGTTGTGGAGTTCTGTCTCGATAGGCACCAGTTTGCCGTTGATGCGGGCTCCGACCATCCGGTTGCCTACCGCGGAGTGAATCGCATAGGCAAAATCAATCGTACAGGATCCCGCCGGAAGTGTCTTGACGTCGCCTGCAGGTGAGAAGCAGTAAACGTTTTCATTGAACAGGTTCAGGTCGCTCTTGAGCAGGCTCATGAACTCGCGGTTGTCGGACATGTCCTGCTGCCACTCCAGGATCTGGCGCAGCCAGTTCAGCTTCTCTTCTTCCTGCTCCGGCCCGGATGTTTTGCCGTCAGAGGCCTCTTTGTATTTCCAGTGTGCAGCGATGCCGAATTCCGCCACGCGGTGCATCTCAAACGTGCGGATCTGGATCTCAAAAGGGGTACCCTGCGGTCCGATCAGCGTCGTGTGCAGGGACTGGTACATATTTGCCTTCGGCATCGCAATGTAATCTTTAAATCTTCCCGGAATCGGGGTGTACATCTCATGAATGACGCCGAGCGCCGCATAGCAGTCCTTTACGCTCTCCACAATAATGCGTACGGCAAACAGGTCGTAGATCTGGTCAAGCGTCTTTTCCTGGTTGACCATTTTTTTGTAAATGCTGAAAAAGTGCTTGGCGCGGCCGCTGATCTGCGCTTCAATCCCGGCCTCCTCGATGTGGCGCCGGACGTCTTCGACGATCTGCCCCACAAAATTATCCCGCTCCGATTTCTTGAGATTGATCTGATGAACCAGATCGTAATATGCCTCGGGCTGCAGGTATTTCAGCGACAGGTCGTCCAGTTCATTTTTCACCTTGGTAATGCCCAGCCGCTGGGCAATCGGAGAATAGATGTCAATGGTCTCTCTGGCCTTTTCCTTCTGTTTCTCCTCCGGCATATACTGCAGGGTCCGCATATTGTGGAGACGGTCGGCCAGCTTTACCAGTATGACGCGGATATCCTTAGCCATGGCCAGGAACATCTTTCTCAGATTCTCCGCCTGCTCTTCGATCTTGTCCCGCGAATAGCTCAGCTGTCCCAGTTTGGTGACGCCGTCAACAATCTCCGCCACTTCTCTGCTGAATTCCCGGGCGACCTCCTCTTTGGTCAGAATCGTGTCTTCCAGGACGTCATGAAGGAGGCCGGACACAATCGTCTCCTTGTCCAGCTCCAGCTCCGCCAGGATAATGGCCACACAGAGCGGATGGATGATGTACGGTTCGCCGGACCTGCGCTTCTGGCCGTTATGAGCCTCCCTGGCCAGCAGCCAGGCTTTCTCAATCATGGAGAGATCCGTAGACGGATGATATTTCTTCACACTGCGGATCAGTTCTTCATAGAGCTCTTCGGGCGAAAGAAGTTCATCCATCGTGCGCAGACTGGCATCCACCTCGGCTATTTCATTCTTCAGTTTTTCGTCTTCACTGAGGCGAACGCTTCTTACGTCCTCCATAGATGTCACCTGCCTTCTGTGCTGAATAACCTCTCTTATTTGCCCTCGTAGACTATGACAGAATCAACATTATACTTTGCGAGTTTCTCCCTGCCCTTCAGTCCGGCAAGTTCCATGACAAAGACCATCTTTACGACTTCGCCGCCCAGACGTTCAACCAGTCTGGCGGCCGCCTCGATCGTTCCGCCGGTGGCGATCAGGTCATCCACCATGACCACTTTCTGGCCGGGTTTTATGGCATCCCGGTGCATCTCAATCTCTGCGCTGCCGTATTCCAGCTCATACTTCTCGGAGATGGTTTCCCGGGGAAGCTTACCCTTCTTGCGGACCAGGACAAATGGCTTTTTCAGGTTATAGGCCAGCGGCATTCCGAAGATAAAACCGCGGGATTCCGTTCCCACAATCACATCAAAGTCCAGCCCCTCAAGCAGCTTCTGCAGGGAGTCAATCGCCAGCTGCAGGCCGTCTGCATCCTGCAGTATGCTGGTAACATCCCGGAAAATGATGCCGGGCTCGGGAAAATCAGGGATACTGATTACATAGTCTTCCAGTTTTTTCATACTATTGCCATCCTTTCCAGTTCCTCTGTCTACAGAGGATGCCGCGTTTCCATATGATTCCCCCGGCTCCGTCTGATGCCGCGCCGGTCAGAAATATCGAAAAGATTATTTCAGTATAGCAAATTTCACCTCCGGAATCAACGGTACGATGTAATCGTAAGCTGCAATGTGCGCCTGCCCTGCCATTCATTCAGCCCGGGATAATAGACCACGGAAATGGCTTCATGCTCCTGTACGTAGGCGGCAAAGCGGTCCGCTTCTCCAAAGTATACGGCACTGATGCTGCGGCCGGCCGGATCCGTCAGCTGCATCCTGGCGGCGTTCCTGCTTTTCCCGAATATGCGCAGGCCGCTGACCCTGAGATCCTTCTGGGCAAACAGCGGCCTGGAATTTCCCTTTCCGAAGGGCCGCAGCAGCCCGATCTGCCGGATCAGTTCTTCGGACAGATAGGAAAACGGCATGGCGATATCAATTGTGACCTTGGGCGTCAGGTCCTTCTCCGTCAGGCTGCATCTCTCGTTAAGTTTTTCCCGGAGTCCTGCGATATTCTCCTCCGGAAGCGACAGCCCGGCCGCCATCGGGTGACCGCCGAAGCGTGTGAGAAGCTCCCTGCAGCCTGCCAGCTCCTCGTACATGGAATAGGCCGGGACAGACCGGCCTGATCCTTTGACTCCGCTCTCGGATCGGGTGAGCACAAATGCAGGGCGGTTATAGCGCTCCTTCAGGCGTCCGGCGACAATGCCTGCTATGCTCTCATGACAGCCGGGAAGATAAACAACCAGGACCCGGTCGCTTGCCAGATCTGACCCTTCCAGGAGTTCCAGGGCCTGCTGCACGCCCTGTTCTGTCATGGCTCTGCGGCTGATGTTCAGGCTGATCAGATCGCCGGCCAGCCGGGCGGCCTCGGCGGGATCCTCTGTCAGCAGAAGAGACAGGGCGCGCTCCGCGGTATCCAGACGTCCGCTGGCATTCAGGCACGGACCGATCACAAAGCCCACATGATAGACGTCCACCTGTTCCGGCTCCAGTCCGTTCTGCCTGATCAGTTCGGACAGGCCGGGGCTCCCTGCCCGGGGGAGCCTGGCGAGACCTTCTTTTACCAGAATACGGTTCTCACCGGTCAGATCCATCACATCCCCGATGGTTGCAATGGCTGTATACGGAAGAAAGCGCTCCGTCTCCGCCGGATCCCGTCCCATTTCCCGGTACAGCGCCTGCAGCAGCCGGAATGCCACGCCGGTCCCGCAGAGACCTTTATAGGGATAGGGACAGTCCTCCTGTTTCGGGTCAATCACCGCGTCGGCAGGCGGCAGGATATAGCGGTGCTTCCCTTTTGCGCGGTCCTCTGCGGGACCCGGCTCCTCTTCTGCCGCAAACGGTATGTCATGATGATCCGTCACGATCGTACGAAGGCCCAGCTCCCCGGCCAGCTGAATCTGGGCTGCCGCGGAGATGCCGTTGTCACACGTGAGCAGAACCTCTGCACCGTCTTCCGCCGCCTGACGGACCAGATTTTCATTCAGGCCGTACCCGTCCCGGATCCTCTCCGGGATCCTGACATCGGCAAGGGCGCCCAGCGCGCGCAGTCCGGACAGCAGAATATAAGAAGACATGATCCCGTCAATGTCATAGTCCCCGATGATCCGTATTCTCCGGCGCTCCCGTAAAAAAGAGATGAGCAGGGAGACGGCTTTGCGCATATCCTTCATGCAGAAGGGATCGGCCAGGTCCTCCAGCTTTCCTTCCAGATACAGCCGGATCTGTTCCTCTCCCACCACATCGCGGTTCCTGATGAGTCTGGCAATGACCGGATCGATATGAAAAGTCTCGCCGATGGCTCTGAAATCTGCCCGTTTTGCGGCAACTACCCAGTTTTCCTTCATGATACATACTCCCTGTTTCCTGCCGGACCGGAAAGAAAATGGGCCGGGAGAAGCGCTCCCTGGCCCATTTGCGATCTGCACGGCAGATCAATAGCGTTTTTTCTTTTTTGGCTTTGTGCTGGACAGCTCGCTTCTGTCCTTCTTCACGTGTTTGCCGCCTGCGCTCTTCCCGGAGGCAGCCGTGCCGGCAGCTTCCTTCGCCGCGGCAGGGGCAGATTCCGGTCCCTCCAGGGAGGTCAGCGACCGCTGCGCTGCAGCCGGAGCCGCGCTGCTGTCCGCCGCGCGTCCTTTCCCGAAACGCGTTTTCATCACGTACCACAGCGGGCCGGTGGCAAATACCGAAGAGTAACATCCCGCAATCAGTCCGATCATGATCGGCAGGGCAAATTCCCGTACAGAGGGAACGCTGTGCAGATAGAGGACGAAAACGGCTATAAACGTCGTAATGTTCGAATACAGGCTTCTGGTCAGAGTCTGTGTGACTGAGGTATTCACGATGTCCGCCAGGCTCTCGCCGTGCATCACCGACATATTCTCACGCACACGGTCGAATATGACGATCGTAGCATTGATCGAATAGCCGAGAATGGTCAGCATGACAGCGATGAAGGTGCTGCCCACGGAAGCGCGGAACCACACATAGAAGGCAATTACCACGCAGATATCATGCACCAGTGCCAGCACGGCGCTGGATGCGAAACGGAAATCGCGGAACCGGATGAAAATATACAGCAGCATCGCAAGAACGGCAATCACAACGGCCATAATGGCGTGAGAGCGCATCTCTCCGCTGATAATGGATGAAATATTTTCCGCGGTGATGTCCGCCTCGTTTACGCCGCTGAAGTTCTCCGCCAGAGCGGCATTGAGTTCATTTCTGTGATCCAGGTCCAGCTCACTGGTCTTGATGACGACCTGTGTTGTGCCCGAGATCTTCTGGAACTGAATATCATTGTTTCCCGTCACTTCGGAGACAACGGGCTTGACCTTCTCTTCCAGGTCGGCAATGGACAGATCCTCTCCGAAATCAGCCGTTGTGGCGGTTCCGCCGATGAAATCCAGGCTGTAATTCATGGAACGTCCGGTCTGTGCGCGGCAGAGAAGCATACCTGCGGGAACAGCAAGAATCATCAGAAGAGCAATGCCCAGCGTGATCATTCTCTTGCCGACAAAATCCCAGGGCGTGCGCTGTTTCGCCTTGCCGTACATGTTCTCGCTGCGAAGCCCGACCCCGTAGAACGCATAACTGATCCAGCGGGACACAACCAGGCAGGAAAACATTGACAGCACAACACCGATTGCCAGCGTCACGGCAAAGCCCTGGATCGAACCGGTGCCAAGGAAGTACAGCACTGCCGCCGCAATAAGCGTGGTGATATTACCGTCAAAAATCGCCCAGAATGCCTTGCGGAAACCGGCTTTCAGGGACTGGAACAGGGTATATCCTGCGGCCAGTTCCTCCCGGACACGGGCATAGACAATGACATTGGCATCCACGGCCATACCGATGGTCAGGATGACGCCGGCGATGCCGGGAAGGGTAAGCGTCACGTCAAAGGCATTCAGGAAGGCCAGATCCAGCAGCGTGAAAATGACCAGCGCCCATCCGGCTGCAACGCCGGACACCCTGTACACCAGAATCATGAACAGGATGATCAGCAGAATGCCGATAGCACCCGCCACCAGAGCACGGCTGAGGGCTTCCTGTCCCAGGGAAGCGCCGACAACATTGGAATAGATCTCTCTGAGTTCCAGAGACAGGGAACCGATCCGGATAAAGGAAGCCAGTCTCTGCGCGTCCTCAAGGCTGCCCATGCCGGTAATGATGGCTTTCCCGCCGCTGATTGCCTGCTGCACGCGGGGAGAGCTGATCACATCGCCGTCGTAGACAATGTATATGATCTTGCCGACATTTTCTGAGGTTGCCTCAAAGAACTTGTCCGCTCCTTCGGAGGTCATCTGCAGATCAACCACGTACTCACGGACGCCTGTCGTGGAATTGCTCTGCGCAACGCCCTGCGCGCCGGCAATGTCCGAGCCCTCCAGAACGGTATTGCCGTCCTGGTCCTGGAAAGACAGGGCGCCGGGCTTGCCCAGCTCGGCAAGTATCTTGTTGGCGTCTGTCACGCCGGGGATTTCAATATTAATGCGGTTCAGTCCTTGCTGGTAGACGTTTGCCTCCGTGCTGAACTGGGTGACACGCTGCTGCAGCTTGTAGATCGTGTCATCCATATCCGACTGTGAGGGCGCCGCCTCGGTCGCCTCATACGTGATGCTGACGCCGCCGGACAGGTCCAGACCTGTGCGGATGTTCTGCATGGCTCCGGTGTGTGCGCTGCCCCATCCCGCGAAAACTGTCCACCCCAGGAGAACGGTCAGCACAGCCAGAACCAGAAGAACTGCAATACTCTGTTTTTTTCTCATCTCTCTCGCCTCTTGTTTCTATTTGATAACGTTTTAAAATATATCACACAGACAGAATCTGTGCAACAGGTCAGTCAGACAAACCGCAGTCCGCCCCGCAGTTTTCCTCACACGCAGCCGTGCCCGGATCTTCTTCCTCCGCCAGAGCAGCCTTGATCATCAGCGCGCACTCCACCCGCTTGCGCTGCATCACACAGCCGGTCTCATACACATCGTCGACCCTGCCTGTGAAATGGTAGGAATTCGCCGCGCAGCCTCCGCTGCAGTAGAACCGCGCGAAGCAGTTCCGGCAGGATTCCTTTGCGTACACATTGATCTTCCGGAAGGAATCCCTTATGTCGCCGCGCACGACGCCTTCCCGCACATTTCCCATGCAGAAGGACTCATTTCCCACAAACTGATGGCAGGGGTACAGATCGCCCCACGGCGTCACTGCCAGATATTCCGTGCCCGATCCGCACCCGGAAAGCCGTTTGTATACGCAGGGGCCGCCGGTCAGGTCTATCATGAAGTGAAAGAAGTTGAATCCTCTCCCCTCCCTGTGGCGGCGGATCATCTCAGCTGCCAGAATGTCATACTGTTCGCAGATGACGGGCAGATCTTCTTCCCGGATCGCGTAATCCTCCGAAGGGGGCGCCACCACCGGCTCAATGGAAATCTGACGGAAGCCCAGATCCGCCATGTGAAGCACATCCGCGGCAAAATCAAGGTTATAATGCGTAAACGTGCCGCGCACATAGTATTTGTCCTGATTCCGGCTGTCCGCAAACTTCTGAAACTTCGGAACAATCAGATCATAACTGCCCTTTCCGTTCCGAAAGGGACGCATGCGGTCATTGACTTCCTTCCGTCCGTCTATGCTCAGGACCACATTGTCCATCTCACGGTTGCAGAACTCCATGATCTCATCATTGAGCAGCACACCGTTGGTGGTCAGGGTAAAACGGAACCGCTTGTCATGCGTTTTTTCCAGCTCCCGGCCGTAAGCGACCAGGTTTTTCACCGTCTTCCAGTTGAGGGTGGGCTCTCCTCCGAAAAAATCCACCTCCAGGTTCCGGCGGCTGCCGGAATTGCTGACCAGAAAGTCCAGGGCCTGCCGGCCCACTTCTTCAGACATCAGCGCACGGCGCCCGTGGTACTCGCCCTCCTCCGCAAAGCAGTAGCGGCAGGCCAGGTTGCAGTCGTGCGCGATATGCAGGCAGAGAGCCTTGACCACGACAGGCCGGTCTGCAAACCGGTCCAGGGCATCTGCGTATGCATCTTCCGTAAAGAGCATGCCCTCCCGTCTGAGTTCCTCACACTCGTCCCACGCTTCCGCCGCCTCTTCTGCATCCGTACCCTTTTCTGTCAGGCTGCGGATGACCTCATCCCGGCCCAGTCCCTGATCCATGCCGGTGAGCACTTCATAAACCAGGTCGTCCACGACATGCACCGAGCCGCTGTTTACATCCAGGCACAGCGCGTATCCATTGTTTCTAAATAAGTGAATCACTCAAGCCTCTTTTCCGTCTGCAAAGCAAAAAACAGGGCTGTCCATCTCAGACGGCAGCCCTTTTTTCTTTATTTTCTGGTTTCGCCGGCAATTATCTGGACTGTTCGCAGGTCTGGTTTCCGACCGTGCAGGAAGTCTTGCAGGCTGACTGGCAGGATGTCTGGCACTCGCCGCATCCGCCCTTTTTAACGGTATTCTGGAGCTTCTTTGTATTCAGTGTCTTAATATGTTTCATGTGATAAACCTCCTTCGGTCACATCTGATGCTATATAACGGCTGCATTATATCACATACGCCTGTTTTTGGAAAGAACATTTTTCTCTCTTTCCGGAGGAACTGTGCTATAATCCGGATTATGAAAACAATCGCTGTCATTGCCGAATTTAATCCTCTGCACAACGGCCATGCCTGGTTTCTGGCGGAAGCGCGCAGGCGTTCACAGGCCGATGCCGTCGTTGCCGTCATGAGCGGGGACTATGTCCAGCGCGGAGAGCCGGCCGTATTTGACAAGTTCATCCGGGCGGAAACCGCACTGCTGGCCGGTGCCGATCTTGTGCTTGAACTTCCGGCGGCCTGTGCATCCGCCGGAGCGGGCCGTTTTGCGGAAGGCGCGGTCCGCATCCTGGACTGTCTGGGCTGTGTGGATGAACTGTGGTTCGGCAGTGAATCCGGTAGCATCATCCCGTTTCTGACTGCGGCAGCGCTGCTGGCGAAAGAGCCTCCGGCCTATGCCGCCGCCCTGCAGGATGGCCTGTCCAGGGGGATGACCTTTCCCGCAGCGCGCTCCGCTGCCCTGGCGCGGACTGCCTCTTCTGCCCTCGCCGGTCTGACAGACCGCACTTCCCTTCTTACCGGGCCAAACAACATTCTGGGGCTGGAATACTGCATAGCACTTTCGCGCACCGGCAGCCGGAT
>CADBNA010000442.1 GCA_902795835.1 uncultured Lachnospiraceae bacterium
ATCGCATATACCCCTGCGTATCCCCGGTCCAGAATGCCCAGACCGGTTGCGGCAATCCGGCCTTCCGCCTGCGCCCAGACACAGATGGTCTGGCGGGGAATGGCACGGTACATGGAGGGAACAACCTGCCGGTGCATCACATTGGTGGTATGCTTGAGCGCAAACAGGCCCTCAATCCATGAATCCGGAATAAACCTGCTGACGGTAAGCGGAAGGCCGGTGCCGTTATCCGTCTGTTCCCGGCCTGCATCCTGCGGAGCCGGCAGCGCATCCGCCGCAGGCAGATTTCTTATCATGACATCCGTGCGGTGCTCTGTGTGATAACCCCGCTCCTCCAGCATTTTTTCGAATGCCGGGTCCTGCAGCGGTGTGATCTTGAATATGGCGGGCGTTCCCCATTTCCTGTATTCTTCCTCGCAGTAGAGAATCTTCTCGCTGACAGGCAGTTCCGAGTTCCCGATCTGCTCGACGGAATTGGTGCGGTGCGTATAAAAATACGAAAAGCGCAGCAGCCAGCCATCGTAGATCTGGATCTGATGGGACGGCCACGCGTTCAGGGAGAGATCCTCGATCTCCTTGATCCGGGCGGCATCAGAAGCAGCTGCTCCGCTCCGTTCACCGGCCTCAGGCACCGGCGCCCAGGAATTCATTGATCTGGCCGATCATCGCATCGATGAAATCATCCTCGAAGCCATGTACGTAGCAGGCCTCTTCCAGTGTCTCTCCGACAGCAGCGCCGCAGGAAATGCAGTGCATGCCGTGTCCCATGAGAATGTTTGCGATCATCGGGTCAATCTGCAGGATCTCCCCGATCGTCATGTCTCTGCTGACCGTCTTTTTTTCTTCCATGGTGATATTCTCCTTAAAAGCTTATACTGACAATAATAATCAATTAATAAGACAGTAAAAGACTGCCGCAATCGGTTACGGCAGCCTCTTCAAGTCAGTTATCCAAGATACGGATGGACGCCATCCGGTCTCGATTATTCTGCGTTGATAGCGCCTGTCGGGCAGGCATCTTCACAGGAACCGCAGTCTACGCAGGCATCTGCATCGATTTCATACTTGCCGTCACCCTCGCTGATCGCATCTACCGGGCACTCGCCTACACAGGTTCCGCAGCTAACACACTCATCGGTAATAACACGTGCCATCCTTAACATCCTCCTTAAAATGTCTTCTTAAAGAATTAAACAGAGCTCATCACTACTCTATCGGCTATTCTACATGATCGGAACGGTTTTCACAAGTACTATTTTCAAAACATGCCTCTGCCTGTTTCCGCGCTGACAAACTTTGTGTATTCGGGCAGCCAGACGAGATTGATGGTGCCGATCGGGCCGTTTCTCTGCTTGGCTATGATGACTTCGGCAATGCCCTTGTCTTCGGAATCCTTGTTGTAATACTCATCCCTGTACAGGAACATGACGACATCCGCATCCTGCTCTATGGCGCCGGATTCACGCAGATCAGACAGGATCGGCCGCTTGTCGGTCCTGGACTCCACGGCACGGCTGAGCTGCGACAGGGCAATGACCGGTACATTCAGTTCCCTTGCCAGTGCCTTCAGGGAGCGGGAGATCTCGGATATCTCCTGCTGGCGCGAGTCAGAACTCCTGCTGGCGCTCATCAGCTGCAGGTAGTCAATCATCACGATATCGAGCCCGTGCTCCAGCTTGTATTTGCGGCACTTGGTCCGCAGCTCCCGGACCGTAATGCCGGGGGTGTCGTCAATGATGAGCCGTGACTGCCCTATCATGCCCGCGCTCTCGATCAGCCGTGACCATTCGTCATCCTTCAGGTTCCCGTTCCGGAGGGCCTGGGAATCGACACGGGATTCCATGGCAAACAGACGGTTCATCAGCTGGTTTTTTGACATTTCCAGGCTGAAAACGGCAACGGATCTGTTTTCCCGGAAAGCCATATACTCGGCAATATTCAGCACAAAAGCCGTCTTGCCCATGGACGGCCGGGCAGCGACCAGAATCAGGTCTGAGTTCTGGAAGCCGGAGGTCTTGTAATCCAGATCCCGGAAACCGGACGCCAGACCGGTAACATTTCCCCGGACACGGGACGCCTTTTCAATCGTTTCAATCGTGCTCATCACGATCTGGCGGATCGGCACAAAGTCTGTCGTGTTCCGCTGCTGAAACAGAGCAAAAAGCTTTTTCTCCGAATCATCCAGGATCTCATCGACCGGCTGCTGTGCGAGATAGCAGGTGTTTCCTATCTCATCCGTCAGCCGGATCAGGCGCCGGAGAATGGCTTTCTCGGCGACAATGGACGCGTAGTGGCGGATATTCGCAGATGTCGGCACGATATTCAGGAGATCCCTCACATATTCCATGTCCGAGATCTCGGGCGGCACCTGTTTCTCGCGCAGGCGGTTCTGCAGCGTGATGACATCAACGGCACTGCCCTCATTGAACAGTTCTGTCATCGCATCAAAAAGAACGCCGTACTGCGTCTGGTAAAAGTCATCGCTGGTCAGGATTTCGGACGCGGCAAGCACAGCCTCCCGGCTCATGAGCATGGACCCGATGACTGACTGTTCGGCCTCCTCACTGTAAGGCAGTATTCGCTTGATGACTGCTTCTTCCATAGTAGTATATCTTTCCCCGGGTTATCCTGCTACCACTTCTACGGCCAGCTCTGCCGTCACCTGGGGGTGCAGGCGGACCGGAACCTTTACGGTGCCCAGCTCGCGGATCGGGCCGTCCATGATGAATTTCTTTTTGTCCAGCTCAAAGCCGAGCTGTTCCCTGGCGGCGTCTGCAATCTCTCTGGCGGAAACGGAACCGAACACCTTGCCGTTTTCGCCGGCCTTGATCGGGATCCGGACGCTGGCTGCATCCACCTTTTCTTTGAAGGCCTTTGCCGCTTCCAGCGCCTCCTGGGCCAGCTTGTCGTCATTTGCCTTCTTCAGCTTCAGGCTGTTCAGGTTCGCAGGGGTGGCCTCCACGCCCAGCTTTTTGGGCAGGAGCATATTCCGCGCGTATCCGTCGCTTACATTTACAATCTCTCCCTTTTTGCCGAGCGATTTCACGTCTTCCAGCAATATGATTTTCATCCGATTTCTCCTCCGTCTATCATCTCATCCAATACTTTTTTCAGCTGCGAAGCAGCTTCTTCTATTGTGGTGTCCCTGAACTGGGCGCCGGCCATATTCATGTGTCCGCCGCCTCCGAGCCGCTCCATGATGACCTGCACATTGACTTCATCGATCGATCTGGCGCTGATATAGATCACGCCGTTATACAGAGTCAGCACAAATGAAGCCTTTACGCCGCGGATATCCAGCAGCTGGTTTGCCGCCTGGGAAGCGACGACTGTCGGGCTCTCTACCCTCTCATCCGGGCTGCACTCAGAGATGGCATAATGTCCGCGGTACATCTCCACATTGCGGATGGCGTCTCCCTTTGCCTTGTAGTTCTCCAGATCTTCCCGGAACAGCTTCCTGACGCGGGTGACGTCTGCGCCGCACCGGCGCAGGAATGCCGCCGCCTCAAAAGTCCTGACGCCTGTCCGCTGAATGAAGTTGGACGTATCTACCATAATGCCCGCGTAAAGCGCATCCGCTTCGATATTGCGGAGCTTCAGCCCTTCCGAAAAATACTGCAGGATCTCCGCCACCATCTCACAGGAAGAAGAAGCATACGGCTCAATATAGGAGAGAACCGCGTCGCGGATATAGGCATTGCCCTGCCGGTGGTGATCCAGAACCACAATCGTTTTGGTCAGGTGGAGCAGCTTCTCGCATTCGGTATAGTCCGGCTTGTTTGTATCCACGACAATCAGCAGCGTATTGTCATCAACCGTCTCAAGGGCCTGCCCCGTCGTAATGATCAGATCCTCATCATAGTCCTGACTGTTCCGGAATTCGGTGATAAAGGGCTTCGTGGTCACATTCGGCTCATCAATCACAATGTGCGCCTTTTTATTGATGCTGGTGCAGGCACGGTACAGGCCGACAGCCGAGCCGAAGCAGTCGATATCGAACAGCCTGTGGCCCATGATCACGACATTTTCCTTGCTGTCGATAAATTCCCGAAGGGCCTGTGCCTTGACGCGGGCCTTGACACGCGTGCTCTTCTCGACGGCTGCCGTCTTGCCGCCGAAATAGGTGATGCTGTCTCCGTCGCGCAGGACAGCCTGGTCGCCGCCGCGCCCGAGAGCCAGGTCAATGGCGATTCTGGCACAGTCTGCATTTTTCTGGTAAGATCCGTTGTTCGCACCGATGCCGATACTCAGAGTCACGGACAGGTCATTGCCGATATTGACAGTCTTGACCTCCTCAAGGATATTGAATTTCAGCTTTTTGAGTTCTGCCAGAGAGCGGTTCCGCATGAACAGGAAATACTTGTCCTTTTCATATTTCTTGACGATTCCGTCCATATCGGCAAAATACTTGCTGATTTTCCGGTCGATCAGGGCGGTCAGGAGGGAACGGCGCACATCTTCCACGCCTTCAAGCGCCTCGTCATAGTTGTCGATATAGATGAGGCCCGTCGCCATGGTCTCATCCTCGTATTTCCGTATATACTCATTCAGCTCCGTCTCATCAAAGAGGAAAAAGGCCAGAAGCTTTTCCGCCGTCTGCCCGGTCTGCTCTGCCGCCTTTACGGCAGCGGGCTCTTCCTGCTGTTCCGCATCCGTCTCCGAAACGGCGGTTTCTTCCGGTGCAGGCGTTTTTCCGCCCATAATATCCGCCGTGACATTCCGGATCTGCATGCGGAATTCGCGTTTTCCGTAGGTCACCTCATACTCTTCGGTTTCGCCTTCTTCCGGAAAACGATCCGCCGTCACAGAGGAAAACAGGCTGGTAATGGACTTGTGAAAGCTCCGGTGATCCCTGCCCGTCAGTTTTTCAAAGGCCGCGTTGAACCAGAGCAGGCTGCCCCGTGCATCCGTAACGGCATAGGGGATCGACAGTTCCGTCATGAGGCGGCTCTGCACTTTTCCGTAAGCGGCGGCATACTGGACAAACTCCCGCTGAATCGCCTTTTTTCTGGCAAAGTAGGTCACCAGCAGCGCTGCCAGGTACAGCAGAAGCGCAATGCTCACAAAGAACCCTGCATTCAGATCGATCAGGTATACGCCGACATTCATGGCCGCCAGAAGCAAAAACAGCAGGAGCGGGATCCGCAGCATTTTGTTTATCTGCCCGTTCTTTTCCATTTTTCAATCTCCCTCTGTGACAGGCGGACTGCCAGTTTCTGAAAAAAGCTGCCGTATCCGGACTAAAGAATCCGACCATACGGCAGCCTTGCCGGGTACCAAAAGGATCAGATGACCCCTCCGGCCGCATATCTTCACTGTACGTGTTCCGGGGAATCTGCGGACGGCTTACTGAAAAGGAAGCTCCTCATCGATTCCGTCCGGAATATTCATAAAACCGTCTGTGGAATCAGGCGCAGCGGGCGCAGGCGCTGCTGCCGGCGCTGCAGGCTGCTGTGAATAAGACGCATTCCCGCCGCTGTAGGAGCCGGCGCCATAGCCGCTTCCCGCTGACTGGGACGCATTCTTGCTCTCAGCAAACTCCTGCTCCTCAACAACGACATCGGTGGTAAAGACACGGGTGCCGTCATTGCGGGTATAGCTTCCCGTCTGAATTCTCCCCGTAATGGCGATCTTGATGCCCTGGCGCAGATATTTTTCAGCAAACTCCGCCTGTCTCCCGAAAGCCACGCAGCCGATAAAATCAGCCGTCTGATCACTGCCTTCTCTCCGGAACCGCCGGTCGACCGCCAGCGTATACCGCGCCACAGCCTGTGAATTCTCTCCTGCCGAATACCGGATATCAGGATCTCTGGTCAGACGCCCCATCAGTATAACTTTATTCATATATTTACCTCTGTCTGTTCTCTGCCGGACGCGCGGCGCGGTCCGTCACTTTTTCACGCAGAATTCAGCATAGCATACTTGCGTATTAAAGTCAATTGAGGGGCAGACCCGCCTCCTGTCCCCGGTCCTTCTCCGGCCTGGCCGGAATGAGGCCGCGAAGCTGTTTCTCCACCTGCGTGCGGGGAAGCATGACCTGGCGTCCGCAGCCGCTGCACCGGAGTCTGAAATCCGCGCCCACGCGGAGCACCTCCCATTCAAAGCTGCCGCAGGGGTGCTTTTTCCTGAGCCTGATGGTATCACCGATATGAATCTGCATATGTGTGCCTCCCGGAGGCTGTCGTATTAAAACTATCGTGTATAAATATCCATACGGGAAACGCTTGCGCTCTGGTCTCCGCTTCGCTTCGGTCGGCGCTAAGCGAACGTCCACC
>CADBNA010000443.1 GCA_902795835.1 uncultured Lachnospiraceae bacterium
CATGGAGAGTACGGTTTCCAGGTTCCAGTCCAGAATGTTTACGACGTCTGTGCCGTCTGCTGTCGTTTTTTCCTGAAAATACTCAGCTGTACTGGCCTGTATGTCCGAATAGCGATTGTCACAGAGGCTGTCCCACTGCATAAAAGTGTCGCCTCTACCGGAGTATATCTCCTCCCAGTCCTTTGTGACAACGCGGTTCCATCCGTCTCCGTTGATCAGATAATTATCGCCCAGGAAGAAGATTTTCCTGAACTTCAGCACATCCGCGTTGGCAAAGCAGGTGCCGTGCACATCGGAAACCTCCCCGGAATCCGGATCATACCGGTGGACATCGATATCGCTCCCGTTCTGAAGCAGAATATACAGATCATTATCAATTATCCAGAAATTGCTGCTCCCGGCATTCGGATACACTGCCAGCCGGTTCGCTTCTGCATCATAGACTGACAGATCCAAGGTCTCAATATCTTTTACAATCAGATAATCTCCCGCCGTAGTCACATAGTACTTCTCTCTCGGAAATGAGCCGACAATACTTCCTGTTTCAAAGTTCAGATACTGGCCTTTTTCGGAATTGATACAGCGCAGCTTTCCCTTATATATCTGCAGCGGCGGGCCCGGTTCCTTATAGCCATGAAATCCGCACATCCGCTTTCCGTGAGGGTCGTAAATATCGATCTGGCCGTCATATCCCCCCGGGAGTTCCAGATAATAGCCTTCCGGGCACAGGAGAAGACTCTGCCCTTCATCCGACATTCCGGACAGGCCGATCTCCGCAGCCGAACCATTCATCGGCTCCGCATACGCAGCGGCTGAAACAGAAGTCAACAGCAGCAGTAAAAGCAAAAGGCAAGAAATTGTTTTACTTGACCGGTACATATCCACACTCCTGTACAAATGCCTGCCCCTCCTCCGAGAGAAGCCAGTCGCGGATCTCCAACGCAGTCTGCGGGGAATCCTTGCGGGTCACAGCGTAAAAATCATTGACCAGCGGATAGTCTCCGGCGGCGATCGCTTCATTTGACGGTTCCACGCCGTCTACCTTCAGGAACTTCAGGCCGCCGGTGCCCATCATGGCGTCCACATAGTAATAGACAGAGTAGCCAATGGCCATCTCCGTATTGTCATAGTCTCCCTTGATGGCCTCAACCATGCCTTCCATACTCTGCTTCATATAGTAATACGTGCCGTCCGTCATGTCCGCATCGCCCACCAGAAGCTTGCGCAGCAGCGTCTGGCTCCCGCTGGTCTCCGGGCGGATAAAGGCCTCTATCGGGACGTCATCGCCGCCGACATCCTTCCAGTTGCGGATCTTCCCCGTAAAGATATCCGTCAGCTGCTCCCGGGTCAGGTCATCCACGGGATTGTTTTCATTAACAATGAAGACCAGCGCGTCCTTCCCGATCGGCGTCATATCCAGCGGGTCATACTCCTCCAGCTCATCCGTCGTCTCCTGCGCCGGTTCATAGGCAATGCAGATGTCCCTCTCCCCTGCCGCCAGATTCAGGTAGCACGGATTCGTATTGGTGAAATACTCATTCACCCGCTCATCCGCCTGCATCTCACTGCAGCCGGTAAAACGCATGAGCAATTCCTCCATCATCGGCACACAGGCCAGCGAGCCGTCCATCACAGGAAACTCATCCAGAGACATCGCGGACACAGAAGAATCCTTCCCGCCTTCCGGCGCCGCTTCCTCACTCGAAGTCGAAGCACTCTCAGGCGCCTCTGCCTCCTCCTTCAATGTCTCAGCACTCTCAGGCGTCTCAGCCGCGGAAGAAGCTGCCGACTCCGCCGAAGACGCCTCCTCAGCCAATACAGGCCCGCCGGCAGCATACACACAGGACAAAGACAACACCAGCAAAGCCACAAAAACTCCTTTTCTCCTCATAACAGTTCCTCCTTTGCATCCGTCAAAAGCTCAAATGATCAGCTACCAAATGCTTCCTGTACAGTACAGTACCTGTGTGGAAACAGATCATTTCATTTTCGTTTAATCAATCGTACAGTAAATCCGAACCCACGTCAAATTAAAAGGGTATAAACGGAGCTCTTGGGGACGGTTCCTTAGCGCTCATCTAAAAAAGGAGACAGGGGTCAGACCTGTGTCTCCTCGACCTCCATCTCCTCTCAAGGCAAATATATCGTATTGACGATATGTTGCAACTATGTTATTCTATAACTGCTCTTATGA
>CADBNA010000444.1 GCA_902795835.1 uncultured Lachnospiraceae bacterium
ATTGAAAAGTCAACTACCTGTCCGTCTCGTTTCGTAACCTGATACATAATAAAATCCCCCTCATGCGGTACTGTATTTCTCGTAAAACTCAGAATCTGTCCGCAGATGATCCACCGCGAACACAAATACAGTACCACGAAGGGGGCAACTCGTCAATATCTTGTGTTGATTTTAATTTTCTGTCAATATCTGGTATTTTGTAAATTTTCCGTCTGTATATAGGGATTCGCGCTCAATCCACGCCCCTGATCTGCACGTCCTTCACATACTTCAGGACCGCGTCCGCGCAGGCTTTCAGCTTCTCTTTGGAAGGAGCGCTGAGCCCCTTAAAGGGAACTGTATCCCGGTCTGTGAAACACTGCAGATAATAGTGCCGTGCGCCCTCGATCCATTTTCCGATCTCTTCGAAATCCTGTACTTCGTGCAGTTCATCGACCACAGTAGTCCGGAATTCGTACTCGATCCCCGATTCCTTCAGCAGTTCCACACTCTCGCGTACAGGCTGCAGATCCAGCTCCTGCAGTCCGGCCGTCACCGCATATTTCTCCGGGCGGTTTTTGATATCCATCGCGACATAATCGGCAAGCTCCTGCTCCAGGACCTGCCTGAGCACCGCGGGATGCGTCCCGTTTGTGTCAAGCTTCACCGGATATCCCAGTTCCCGGATCCGCGCGATAAATTCCGGCAGATCTCTGTGCAGGCACGGCTCTCCGCCCGTGATCGCGACGCCGTCCAGAAGTCCTTTCCTCTTAGCCAGGAAAGAAAACAGCTCCTCCTCTTCCATCACCGGGGGCGCCGTTCCCGCCGCCAGCTCATAATTGTGGCAGTACGGGCATCTCAGGCCGCACCCTCCCAGAAAGATCGTGCAGGCCACACGCCCGGGGAAATCCAATAGTGTCATTTTCTTCAGTCCGTGTATTTTCATTGTATCTCCCTTTTCAATCACGGCCGTTTCCGTCTGTGCAGCTCATGCGTCTGCCGCGCCGGCTTCGCTCTTCACAGCTTCATCTGTCGCACAGTTCAGGCACACTGCCATGATAAACGGCGCCATCAGGTAGACGATAAAAGCGTACCGCCCGCATCCGTTGACCGGTGACAGCAGGCAGATCATCCACTGCAGCACCACCGGCAGAAACCAGACCAGCTCTGTTTGCTTCCTTCGGTAAAGCACAATGCTGCACAGGCTCATCCACATTGCATACGGTATGCTGAACAGCCATTTCTGTTTGAAATTGCGCGTAACGACAACGAAGAAATCCACAAGATAGTGATTCAATGGCAGTCTTGCGCCCGAGATCGTATCTCCCTCATCAGAGACGACGATTTCCGTGCCGTCCCAGAACCAGGCCTTGGTATCCGTGTCCGGGCTGTAGTAGCCGTAAGTCTGCCAGATGACCGCGTCCGCATAACTGCCCGGATATCTCAGTCCCAGCCTGAACCACGCCTTCAGAAACTCCTTGAATTCCGCCGAAGTCGTCTGCGGATTATAACAGAACTTGATCGGGTCAGACAATTCCCTGTCGTAGATCGTCCAGTCGTCAACCGGAAAAACCTTATGCACCGCCTCATATTCCTCGCTCTCCAGGATCTCCGGATGCGCCCCTATCGCGTTGGCTGTAGTCTGGCACAGGATGGAATACATCTCCTGCTTTCCACCCGGCGCGATCCTGCAGGCCGGCATTATGACCCCCTCGAACAAAACATTGAAGATCAGGATCGGTGCCGCAAGGCAGATCAGCAATTTCTTACGGAAGCGCCTGCAGAGCAGAAGTACGACCAGAAGGGTGAATACAACAATATAGATACCCTGGTTTTTGATAAACGGGATCGCTGTAGAGCACGCCAGCAGCTGCCTGTATCCGGCCGGATTCTCCGGGTCGTTGCAAACCTTGTGTACCAGGCAGCAGAACACTGCCAGTGCCGTCGCGAATATCCCGTCCAGGGTGATAAACGTATTGAAAGACGCGAACATGGGATTCAGGCACAGGAACAGAAATACAAGGTCCCAGCAGAAAGGCCTCAGTACTCTGCGAAAATAATGCAGAACCCGCGACAATCCCCACGAATTGAACGCGCAGATCGCGACAGACAGCGCAAAACTTCCCCAGTTGATATGTCCGACAGCCTTCCCGGCCTTGATAAACATTCCGAACAAAACCGTCATCACCACCGGATGATGACCGGTTATATAGCTTCCCGGATACTTTACCGGCGCCAGGTCCCTCACCAGCGATTCCATTCCCATGGCCTGCTGGTACATGTACTTGACACCCCCCGACTCGATTCCCGGATACTTGGCAAGTGTAAAGACCATTCCTATGGCGAACATCACCAGAAACAGCCTGCGCTTTCCGTTCTCTTCAAAGAGCATAAAGAGGCTTCCGGGAATAAATCTTCTGTCTTTTCCGCCTGCCGCCGCTATGGCCTTCCCGCCGGTGTCTGCATTGCCCTTCCCGCACTCACACGCTGTGGTAATCCCGCCGAATTCCGTTCTGTAGATCACGCCCGAACGTTCAAAGCCGCGCACAAGCACCGCGATCCATCCAATGATATAATAGACCGCGATGAGAGTTGCCAGCATGAATAAGCCGTCGAAGAAAGCCACGGTTATTTTAGTAACACCCCTCCTTTTGGCCTGATTACAGTGATATCCTGCAAGACAGGCTGTCGCATACAGCACAGCTGTGAGAATGATCTGTATTTTTCTGATTTTCCCGTTTTTCATACAATTATTCATACTCTCTGTTCAAAGCTTGCCGGTTCACACCGCCGCCAGCACATGCAGGTTCCGGATCTGCCCGTCCGCGACGTGATCATTGACGCTGTAGGCGTGCTTCTCCAGATCGGCGCAGTCCGCTCTTGTGAGCTTCTGCGCGCGGAGCTCCGCAATGACATCCTCCGCGATCCCCTCGATCACGCGGCTCTTCTCCGCGCTCGTCTCCGGCTCATTATCTGTCGTAAGAAGATACTCCAGAAGCTCCGCTGTGAAAGGGAGCCTGGGGAGGGCCCGCATAGCCCGGAAACTCCATTTGTAATAGGGCTGATACTCTTCGTTGAGCAGAAAAACAGCGGCCATCGTGCTTTTGACAAATTCCACGGCCGCCAGCTGAGCAGCTCCGGTCTCCCCGTGTTCCAGACATCTGCGGTAATTATACTGCCCCGACTGCGCCATGAGAAGGAGCTGTCCCGCGATTTTTTTGCGGCGGACGTCTTCCGGCCTTCGCCGCAGACTCTCCCGGATCGCAGTCACCTGGCCGTAACCGTCCATGAAGATCTCTCCGTTCACGGCTTCCGCCAGCGCGTAATCCGGAATAAGCAGCCACTGCATGAGACCAAGCTTGCCGTCGGGCGCTCCCACCCTGTCCATCATGAACTGCGCCGTCCGGATCACGCCGTGCCTTGCGCCGCCCACCGGCGACACCGGCGCCCTCCGAAAGCCCATGAATTCCTTTGGCAGAGCGGCGTAGGCCCTCTCCAGCGCAAAAGCCGCCTTCCTGTCCACCACATCCTCACCCGGCAGAAAAAGGCAGAACCCCGGCTCAAAGTCGTGGTCCCTGGAGATCTCGTCGTCGAATCCCCAGCATTCCGACCCGCTGCCGGAAAGTCCCGCCGCCAGAAGCGGAAGCAGCTCCGGGAATTTCTCCCGGAGCATAGGCTCGCCGTATTCTTTATAGTACGCCCTCGCGAGCTCCAGTCCCTTCATGGCTTCATTCCTCTGTAAATCCTCCCGGCTGTCTCCCTCAGGGCTTC
>CADBNA010000445.1 GCA_902795835.1 uncultured Lachnospiraceae bacterium
CCTGATCCCGGCAACAATCGGATATCTGAACACAAGAGTCAATTATGATATGCTCGACTATCTGCCCGCGGATATGGACACCGTGATCGGGCAGAACGAGCTGCTGAAGGATTTCGGCAAGGGCGCTTTCTCCTTTATCATCGTTGAAAACATGCCGGAAAAGGATGTTGCGGTGCTGAAGGCGAAGATCGAGCAGGTGGATCACGTGGAGAGCGTACTCTGGTATGACACGTTTGCCGACCTCTCCATACCCATGGAACTGCTCCCCAAAAAGCTGTATCAGGCGTTCAACACGGATAACGCCACGATGATGGCGGTGTTCTTCGACAGTTCCACTTCAGCGGATATCACCATGGACGCGATCCGGGAAATTCGCGCCATTGCCGGAAAACAATGTCATATTTCAGGAATGAGCGCGCTTGTCACAGATCTGAAAGACCTCTGCGAAGAGCAGGAGCCGATCTATGTCTGCCTTGCCGTTGTCTTCGCGCTGTGTGCCATGATGCTGCTTCTGGATGGCTGGCTTGTCCCCTTTGTATTTCTGGCTTCCATCGGAATCATGATCCTGTTCAATCTTGGAAGCAACTATTTCCTCGGCGAGATTTCCTATATCACGAAGGCAATGGCAGCCGTGCTCCAGCTCGCTGTAACGATGGATTACAGCATCTTCCTCTGGCATAGCTACAACGAGCAGTTGAAGTCCCATGACGATCATAAGGAAGCTATGGCGGCAGCTATCCACGAGACCTTTACATCTGTACTGGGAAGCTCGGTTACAACGGTCGCAGGCTTCATTGCCCTCTGCTTCATGAGCTTTACCATGGGACGGGACTTGGGCATTGTGATGGCAAAGGGCGTGCTGCTGGGCGTGACCGGCTGCGTAACCGTGCTGCCGGCTATGATCCTTCTGTTAGATAAACCGCTGCAAAGAACGAGGCATAAATCGCTTATTCCGAACATGCACCGATTTGCCGGTGGTCTTGTGAGACGCTTCCCGATTTTTCTTGTTATCTTCGTGCTGTTGATTCCGCCCGCGTTCTACGGTTATCAGAAAACAAACAGCGAGGTCTATTACGACATGGCCTCCTGCCTGCCGGACGACATGGCGTTTGTGATCGCCAACACGAAGCTGCAGGAGGATTTTGATATTGGCTCCACCCATATGCTGCTGGTCAGCGCGGACACGCCGCAAAAAAGCGTTCGCAGCATGATCCGGGAGATGGAACAGGTGGACGGCGTAAAATACGTTCTAGGGATTGAATCTGTCGTGGGTTCCCTGGTTCCCGAGGAAATGATACCGGAAAAGCTGTCCTCTGTGCTGAAAAGCGAGCGCTGGGAGCTGCTGCTGATCAATTCGGAGTACCATGCCGCTTCCGATGCGGTGGGCGAGCAGATCGACGCGCTGAACGCCATCCTGAAGCGGTATGACTCTTCCGGGATGCTGATCGGCGAGGCGCCCTGCATGAAGGACATGATCGAGACGACGGATCACGATTTCCAGGTGGTCAATCTGGTGTCCATCCTTGCGATCTTCATCATCATCGCGCTGGTAGGAAAGAGCATTACGCTGCCCATCATCCTGATCACGGTCATTGAAACGGCCATCTTCATTAATCTCGGTCTTCCGCATTATCTCGGTCAGAATCTGCCCTTCATTGCGCCGATCTGTATCAGCACGATTCAGCTGGGTGCCACGGTGGACTATGCGATTCTCATGACCACGCGATACAAATCGGAGCGGCTTGGCGGGAGCGGAAAGCAAGAGGCCGTGAAAAATGCGCTTACCGCTTCGATCCCATCCATCATCGTATCCGGCATGGGGCTGTTTGCGGCCACCTTCGGCGTGGCAATCTATTCAGACTTGGATATTATCAGCTCCATGTGCATGCTGATGGCCCGGGGCGCCGTGATCAGCGTTCTGATGGTGATTTTCGCGCTGCCCGCGCTGCTTCTGCTGTGTGACAGGATCATCTGCAAAACCACGGCTGGAATGGGTCATCTTTCGAAAAAAACTAACCTCGTGACAAAGGAGTGCTCCAAATGAAAAAGAACTATCTCAAAATAACATCGCTTCTGCTGTGCTTGTGCATCGTTCTCACCGGAATCAGAAGCATTGCGTACGCCGGTTCTGGAGACAGCCAGACGGAGCCGCAGGTTCAAACCGTTCAGACTGCAGCAGTATCCTCTGGGGCAAATACTGTATCCAAGGACGAAACGGTATATGTTTTTGCTGAAGCAGACGGTTCGGTGAAAAAAACAATTGTCAGCGACTGGATCTCCAATTCTATCGGGAGAAGTGATATCATGGATATGTCCGATTTGCAGGATATAGAGGTCATAAACGGTGACGTCGGGTATACAGTAGGCGAGGACAACACAAGAGTATGGGACGCCCGGGGAGAAGATGTTTATTATCAGGGGAATAGTGAAAAAGAGCTGCCGATTGGCCTGTCCGTCATCTACAAGCTGGACGGTCAGTATATCACGCCGGAGGAGCTGGCGGGAAAGAGCGGAAAGGTCACCATTCGATTCGATTATGAGAACAGGCAGTACGAAACCGTCGAGATCAATGGCAAGCGAGAGAAAATCTACGTTCCCTTCGTCGTACTTACCGGGATGATCCTGGACAATTCCACATTCAGGAATATTGAGATCTCCAGCGGAAGAATCGTAAACGACGGAGACAGAACGGTCGTCATCGGGTTTGCTCTTCCGGGCATGCAGGAAAGCATTGGTCTTGATCCGGACCGGCTTGAGATACCGGACTCGATTGAAATCACTGCGGACGCGACCGACTTCTCGCTTGGCATGACGATAACGGTTGTCACCAACACGCTGATTAACGAAGCGGATTCCGGGGATCTCCGCTCCCTCGGCGATCTAGAGAACTCCCTTGCAGAGCTCACGGACGCGATGGATCAGCTGATCGACGGCTCCTCGCAGCTTTCCGACGGGCTTGATACGCTGCTGGATAAATCCGGAGAATTCGCAGACGGGATCAACCGGATCTCTGACGGAGCGTTACAATTAAAAAATGGAGCTTCGGATCTGGACGCCGGAGCAGTGCAGCTTCAATCTGGTGCGCAGCAGCTTTACGCCGGACTTCAGGCGCTGGATGCCAACAGCGCCGCGCTCTGCAGCGGAGCCCGACAGGTCTTTGAGACACTGCTCACCACAGCGCAGGACCAGCTGACTGAGGCGGGTCTGGATATTCCAGCCATGACGCCGGAAAATTACGCAGGAATTCTTGGCAACGTGGTCGCGTCGCTGGACGAATCCGCCGTTTACGGACAGGCGCTTGCTGCGGTTACCTCGGCGGTGGAAACACAGCGTGATTATATCGAGGCGCAGGTAACGGCCGCCATACAGGCAGAGGTGGAAGCCGGCGTCTTCAACGCGGTCCGAGCGCAGGTCGAAGCAAAGGTCATCAGCGCAGCCAAAGCGCAGATCCGGCCGCAGGTCGAGACGGCAGTCCGCCAGAGTGTTTCTGAGCAAGTCATCCTTGCCGCCACCGGAATGGATCCGGCATCCTATGAGGCGGCGGTTGCGGGCGGTCTCGTGGATGAAGAAACACAGGCTGCAATCGAGGCCGCCATTGAGGAAAAAATGACGAGTCCCGAAGTCTTACAGTTGATGGAGGCCAAAATCGAAGAGCAGCTTTCTTCAGACCAGATGAAAGCAGTCATTTCCGCAAATACAGATGCTCAAATGGATACCGACGACGTAAAGGCGCTTATTTCGGCAACTATCGCGGAAAAGATGAGCTCGGATGAGATTGCCGCGCTGATCGCACAGAATGTCACAGCGCAGGTGCAAAAGGCCATTTCGGAAAATATGGCAAGTGGGACGGTTCAGTCGCAGCTGGCAGCTGCTTCGGCGGGGGCGCAGCAGATTATCTCGCTCAAAACCTCCCTGGATCAGTATAATGCTTTCTATATGGGGCTAATCAGTTATACCTCCGGCGTTTCTCAGGCGGTCTCCGGAGCAGGTGAACTGAAGGATGGAATTGGAAGTCTGAAGACGGGAAGCGGACAAATTCTCACAGGTGCAGACGCACTTTACACCGGTTCCCTCACACTGCAAAGCGGCACCGGGGCGCTGATTGACGGCATTGCGCAGCTCCGAAACGGCGCGCAGGCGCTCTCCGACGGGCTGAATGAGTTCAATGAAAAAGGGATTCAAAAACTGGTCGAGGCTGTGGACGGCGATCTGGAAGGCCTGCTGGACCGTCTGAATGCTGTCAGGGACGTATCCCGCAGCTACAGGAATTTCTCCGGCATCTCCGATGAGATGGACGGACAGGTTCAATTCATTTACCGCACGGAAGAGATCGGTCAATAACGGGATCAATCAAACAGATAAAAACAGGAGGATACAAAAGCCAAGCATCGTTAAGATGCGGCAGCTGAATTACATACATCAATCCGTTCGGTGGACAACAGCGAGATCGTCTTTAAAATCAAAGCCGATCCACATAGCTTTCAAGCAAGGGACCATTCCCCTGCCGCGGAGCTGTGCGGGTCGGCTTTATGCGTTATGAAGATGTGAAAGCTCCGCTTTTCATTCCCATATAATTGGGAAACATCCGCTATAGTCCCCAAAAAATGCGGAATATCGAGTGAGAGGGCTTGTCATTCGTCCGCTCGACATTGAAAAATCAATCCATGCATATGGGAAAAGTTTGAACAAGGGGTATAAAATGCTTTTTCCCGCGCTCTATCACATAGAGGGATCTTTTCTCAACACAACAACTGAATATCCTGCCGACGGGACACCTCCCAAAACGCCCTTGCCATGACAGCGGATCGGAAGACCCGTGTCCAGGAGAAATGCGCCCGCTGAAAAGCCGGCAGCGAGCGAGGTAAAAACGAAGAGCGAACGCGCTCGAAACGCAAGCGCACAGGAACGGCGTCGGAGACTAAGGAAACGGTCAAAAAAACATCAGGCGTTGCCGCACGCCTTCAGCCAGCGGGTGGAAGTCGGAGAACGGGCACAGCGTTATGACTGGAACGCGCAGCCGGAGATTTGGATCTACTACCGTGACATCGGACTCGTCGACGAGATGCCCAAGACGATGACGGCATAAAAAGAGAACGCGGGGCTGTGCCAAACAGCACAGCCCCGCAGGGAAACAAATCATTATTCAATTCGATAAGCAGCCCTCACAGCTGACAGCTTTCGCCAGGAAACGCCCTGACCTGCTGCGTTTTCATTCCAGCTCCGGCAGACCGGCAAGGCTGGTGAGCAGGCTCAGAATGCCGGCAAGCACCGCCGCGCTTGCAACGCCCAGCCAATGGACCTCCTCCAGAACGGC
>CADBNA010000446.1 GCA_902795835.1 uncultured Lachnospiraceae bacterium
TTCAAAAAATGACGGGAAACTAACTATTTTCTGATGTTCTTTAGCAGAAGCATGCATACAGCGCAGATGACTGCCATTACTGCAGAAAAAAGGAATGCTGCATTCCACCCGAATCGGTCGATCATTGCACCAAATAAGATGGCTGATACAAATGTACCGAGGTTCATGCCGGTGTTTACGATTCCCATTGCCATTGCAATGTCACGGGATGATCTGCACACTTCAGGAACGATCGCATAGATCAGCGGGGGCATCATGTTTACAGCAAAGCCAACCATCAGGATTATCAGAAGGGCCAGAGAAGCCGGAAAAGCAGGCAGTACTCCGTAAAGAACAGCACTTGCAATCATGACCAGCACTCCCATCCATTTCCATTTTCCCGCACCGGTCTTATCCATAATGAAGCCGGATACAACTGCGCCCACACAGCCGATATAGCCATGCATGCCTGTCAGGCGAATGGCTTTCATGCTTTCAAGGCCCTTAACCTGAGTAAAGAACGTGGGATAAAAAGCCAGAATACCCTGAATTGAGATCATAAATGCAAGGATGCACAGTGTCAGAAGCCAGAGATCCCTGTTTTTCATCACTTCAAAAATGGAATTGTTCATCTGCTTTGCAGAATCCGGAGAGGCTTCATCTTTCCTGCCCATTTCTCTGTTTTTCAATCCCTTCAGGCAGAACAGCCAAAGCAGCAGGAACAAAAGTGAATAGGCGGATGTAAACCACCAGATTCCTCTCCATCCGCCGGTGAATCGTAAAATCACAGGGCTCAGGGTACTGATAAAAGCCTGCCCGAGAGAGATGTACCACAGAAAAATACCCATGGCTTTTCCTCTTTGCTCCGGAGGAATAATCTCATTCACAATAGCAGGGCCCACCGTACAGATCAGAGCCATACCAATTCCTTCAATCACCCTGCTGATGAGCAGCACGGACAGAGACCCGGAAACAGCTCCAAGACATGATCCGGCGATGACAAAAAACAGTGAAGCCAGTCCCAGCCTGTAATTTCCGTACCTGCTCACAAGTATACCAACCGGAATGGACAGAACAATCGGAACCAGCGAAAACAGCGTAGATACAAGTCCGCCCTGTGCTGCAGTTATGGAGAATTCATTCTGTATCGTCTCCATGACAGGAGCCACCTTAAACATGGCCAGCGGCGGTGCAATTGATGCCAGAAGAACCAGTATCAGCATGATCCATGGCCTGACTGCATTTTTTTCTGAAGACATTTTCATTCCTCCTTTAATTGTTTGAAAAACTTGCGCAATCCAATCTTATTCACTATAATGATGCAGTGAATACAGCAATTACATGTACAGATTCTACTCAAACAGTCTGTCTGACGTCTATGTCCTTTCTTACAAACAGATTCATTCAAAAAGACAGGTCTTTTGTCAGATACTGATAAAAGGAGTTTTGCGATGTACCTCAGTATGCATATGATCAGATGGTATCTGCGAGATTATTCACAGATCGTATCCATCCGAAATGACAGGATGTCTATCCAGGGACTTCGTTTTCTGTCCGGAAGTATGCAGGAAATGAACCGGGATTATATGTACCTGGGAAATGCGTACGATTATTTCTCAGACAGGCAGTACCGGGAAGCCTATATCGTTGTTCACAAGAAAAACTATATTCTTTTTCCCAATGCTGAATTTGAGGAGCTCCTTAACGGGCTTCTTTCAGCTTTCGACTATTTTGCATCCTGGGAACGAAGAATGTTCCTGGCAACAAATTCCGGCATTTCACTACAGGAAATCACGGATTTGTCACATGAAGTCCTGTGCAACCCAATCACCGTAGTTGATCTCGAAGGAAATATTGTCGCTCTGAATTCATCAGATGTCCCTGCTGACGATCTCTACTGGCAATATAAGATTGCGGAGGGACAGGAGCATCCAGATATTTTTTCGCAGCAGTGGTTCTCGCCGGAAGGCATTCCGATTCACGAACTGTCCCACTCGCCACAGCTGGTCCGGAATGTGCAGCAGGGGCAGTCCCCGCTGATTATGATGTATCTGTTTCAGGATGAGGAACCGGTAGCCCTATTCTATATCCTGGTTGTCAATCAGGATCTTCTCGACATGAACATGCAGCTTTCCGGTGAGATCTGCAAGCATCTCACCTTTTCACAGGAATTCTGCCAGAGAAATGTACAGCTCAGATCATCTGAAAAACTGATGCAGGATTTTCTGGATCAGCAGCTTTGTGAAGGTGCCGAAGGAGAATCTGCAGCCGCCAAACTGCAGAGCATGACCGGAACAGGAAAATGGCGTCTCGCCCTGCTCCGGCACATATCCCGGAAGGATCGTCTTTATACAAAATCCATGCTGCGTATACTGAAAAGCACCATAAAAACACCATGCACCTTCTATAAGGATGAAATTCTTTTTCTTCTGTCCGAAACCCGTCGACAGGAGATACTGGATTTTCTGGAAAACCAGAATCCGTCAGGGCATATCCTGCTGGCTCTTTCCATGCCGACATCTGATTATTACAGTCTTCCGCTGCGGTTTGCACAGACGATGTTTACAGCGGAACAGGCCATGAACAGTCCGGGGATTCACAAATGTGAAGACTACGCCTTTGCCTATATCCGGGATCAGGTAGCAAATGTTCTCACAGTCTCGGACCTGCGGCATCCGGCTCTTTCTGTACTGGAAGAATATGACCGTGAAAACCATACGTCTCTCCGCGAGACGCTTACAGTGTTCCTGCAGAACCACTGCAGTATCCTTGAAACCGCCAATAATATGTATGTGCACCGGAACACTGTAAAATACAGAATCGCCAGAATACATGAAATTACGGGACTGTCTTTTGATGATACAGAAGATCTGAAATATCTTTGTGTATCAGACTGGGTCCTCTGATTTGTCACTTTCTGACAAACTGACTCCGCAGTACTGTTCTTCTTTTTTCATGCCTGACCATATTCCAAATGATCTTCAACCGCTATGATGACATCATAACCGGCAGGGTTTACCCCGGTTTATGATGTCATTTTTTAGTCATGAGTCCAGAAGAGACTCCCACATTGAAGGAGGATAATCATGTCAGCGTACGGAACAGCTTTTGACAGCCGTCTTGAAAGAACAATGAATGCCATTCACATGAAGCCCGTCGATAAAATCCCGTTCCACTACAGCGGTCCTGCCTGTATGGCTCATATGGAAAATATGACCATCAGTGAATTTGTCCACGACTTTAAAAAAGCCACTGATGCATGCGTTCATTTTTTAAACACGCATCCCGGAATTGACGCGATCCATTCACCCACAATGTATCCGCCTGTTCTGGCAAATCTCTGGCTTTCTGAAATACGTACACCCGGTGAAGAACTGCCGGACGATGAACTTTGGCAGGTTGTAGAGCATGACAATATGAAGCTGGAGGATTATGAACGCATAATCCAGATGGGATACGGCCCCTGGCGCGAGGAATATTTCCAGAAATATCTCGGCAATATAGCAGAAAAGCAGGCTCCTTTTATCGACTCTCTTCCGGTCACATATGAGAGGATCCGCAGGGAAGCCGGTGTCCCTATCATGAAAGAGGGACCGGATGCCGCCAGCCCGATCGAGGGCATTGCAGGTGCAAGAGGTCTGATGGATTTCTTCATGGATCTTATTGATGAACCGGAACTGGTCAAGAAAGCAATGGATGCTGCTTTTGATCACCTGTACAGAACCTATACGGGTGCACTGGACGGCATGGCAGCTGCCGGCGCAAAACCCTCCAGCTGCTGGATGGGCGGCTGGAGAGGGGCTCCGCAGATGATGAGCCATGACACATGGATGGAATTCGTCTGGCCATATATCCGTAAATTCATCGACGCAACTCTCGAGAGAGGCATTCTTCCGATCCTGCATTTTGATTCCTGCTGGGACAGTGAGATTGATACACTTCTGGAGCTTCCCCCCAGAAGCTGCCTTCTTATGCTGGATGGGAGCACGGATATGAGGAGAGCACGCGGCATTCTGGGTGATCACATGGCTATGATGGGCGATGTTCCCTCTTCCATGCTTGCCTTCGGCACGGATAATCAGGTATACGAGTATGTGACGAAACTGATCGACGACTGCGGTTCAAAAACCGGTCTGATCATCAGTTCAGGCTGTGACTGTCCGATGAATGCAAAACCTGAAAACGTCAACGCCATGATTCAGGCAACCGTAGACTACCACTGCTGAGCAGCGGGCAAAGCTGAAATAATGGAGGATATGCAA
>CADBNA010000447.1 GCA_902795835.1 uncultured Lachnospiraceae bacterium
GGATGCCTCTGCCATTGCGCTTCCTGCAAGAAGGGTAGTAATCATAGCTGCTGCGGATACCATTGTCACAAATCTTTTCATTTTCATCCGTTTCCGTATACTGCATCATATCTTCATTTTCAACCACATCTTTGCCGTCGATAATCAGATACAAATCCAGGGCAAGCCCGGTATGATGTTCTGAGTAACCGGGCTCAGCAACGGTCTTTCTGGCGTAATCAGCGCCGTACTCTTCCGTAAATTCATCCATAATACGCCGCTGGTCAGCCACGCTTCTTCTGTCCGGACAATGATATCATACAGGACCGGATTCTCGGGCGTCCACAGTTCGCATGAGGGCAGCCCGATCCGGCAGGTATCTTCCGTCATTCCCTCAGCGTTAAGGATCACATCACCTTTCAGACAGACTGTCAGCTTCAGAGGCAGTCTCTGCGCGTCATGCATCTTCACCCGGACATTCAGACAGCCGCTGTCGGGATCCGGGAGCAGATTTATCGTTTCAATATAATGGTCCGGCACATACTCCATCCACACTGTCTGCCAGATTCCGCTCTGCGGTGTATACCACATGCCGCCCCGTTCCAGCGACTGTTTTCCTCTGGCGTAATAAGATGTATCTGAGAGATCCCTGACAACCACCTGAAGCAGGTTTTCTCCTTCATGAACAATTTCTGTAATATCAAAGAAAAAATGCCAGTATCCGCCCGTCATACTGTTCCGGGGACAAAGACGAGTCTGTGATGGCATAGTCCCAGAAGCCGTTCAGGGAGATAAAGCTGTCCCTTTTCATCCCCGGCCTGGGATAATCTTCCAGAACATGCTCCGGATCAATCGCTTTACCCCATTTTGTCATAATTGTATTACTCATATCCCAATTCCTTTTGGACTACTGCTGCAGCGCTTTTAATTCTGCTGATTCTGTGTTTCATTCTTTACGTTACAGGTTTCCAGACAGGCGGCCACCGTTTCCATAGTCTCTGAGAGTATTCGCAGATCCGTTTCCAAATGTCCTGTTTCCAGTGAATGATTCGCATTTTCCGTGATATACAGCGGAATGTCCCGCTCCGCACAGGCCTTTTTGATGACCACTGTCTCCGCCCACGGGTCTCCCGTGCCGTGGAAGGCAATAGCCTCACCGGCCGGAAACAGGAAGGTTTCCGCCAGCGGCGTAAAGAGGATATGCCTCACAGTAAGCTGCTTCTTCTGAGCAAAAGCAAGGGCGACCGCCGTCCCGATGCTTTTGGATACAAACAGGATATCTTCCCGTCCCGACCAGTCCGTATCCTGCAGAATGGCTTCTGTCTGCTTCTGCGCCAGATAGAAGCATTCTTTCATCTTTTCCGGGTTCCCCTTCACATTGGCAGGAAAATTTCCGTACGGAACAGGCAGTACATCCCAGCCGCGCTCCCGGGCAGCCCGCGCACTGTAATACAGCAGGGGCTTGTCACAGGTATAGCCGATACCGGGAAACAGAACAGCAAGCTTAGGGTTTTTCTTATCCGATATTCCGCACATAAGTATGTCTCCTTCCGGGCCGGCAATCTCACACTTGATGATATTGTACCAAGTCATTGGCGCAAAGACCAGTCATACATACACTTTTCCATTGAAAAGCAGGTGTGGAAAACCCCGCACCTGCCTTACTCTTAACCCCGGTCAGAAAGGACTGTATTCTCTCAGGCCGCTTCTTCTGCTTCTGCTTCCGCCGTCATCTCGCCGACGTTTTCATCGACAAACAGGTGTATGCAGCTCTTGATGGTTGTCTCGCTGTAATCTTTTTCGATGGCGCCTGCCAGCCAGTAGGCATAATCTCCTTCTGAATAATTGGCCATGTTTTCCGCATCTTCTCCATACCGGAACTCAATGTGCCAGGTCTCACCCGGAGTATCGTCTGCGAAGGCAAAATATGTAAACATTCCGGCATCCGCATCATCGGTCTTATAGATGTGAAGGCCTGCGGGCATCTCTTCTCCGTAGAAACTCACCGGCTGATCTTCTACATAAGAATAGGTGTGACGGAACACTTCATTGCCGGAAGCATCAACGCCGGAGATCTCGTCGCCGTCAATGGTCACCTCCGCGAGATCATTCTCAAAAAAGCAGTCGAACAGCATGCTCTCCGGATCATCTGCATATGTACTGATGGCTTCTTCTCCGGTCAGCCGTCCCATATAGGTCTGAGTCAGTGCCGTATAATACATCTCTGCCGTCTCGTCATCCACATCAAACTCACCGATGCATTCCAGCCAGAACGGATGATATTCTTCCTTTGCGAATTCCGGAAACAGTTCAATATAAGTACCGGACATCTGAGAAAGTCTCTCATCCGCCTCATCGGCCCTGCAATCCACGAGTTCAAATTCTGTGGGCTGGTCAAAGGGAGCCCCCATTGACTGCGCCACTTCCTCATTAAAGAAGCCCGCGCCGACAATATCATCCACACCGTCAGCATTTTCGCCGGCAGTAACCGTCACGTTTCTGGCTGTGCAGTTTGTCAGGATGGTCACCGGCATGCCGAAGCTCTCATCCTCATAGCCGCCCGCGTATCCGGTAATGCCGCCGATCCAGAAGCAGTCATCACCGGCCGTGATCGTGACCTCATTTGCCGTGCAGTCCGTGAACTCTTCCGCAGCGAAGCCGCAGCCCGAGATCCCGCCCAGTCCGTAGCAGCCGTTTCCAGCCGTCACACTGCCGGTTGCCTGACATCCGATGACAGAGGTCATCTCCAGACCGCCGCCTACAAGGCCCGCGTTTGCCGTACCGTCCGGAATCGTAATATCGGCCTGGGCCCTGCAGCCCTCGATCACACTTCCCATGCCGGCGCCTACGATGCCGCCGTACATTCCTTCAGCACTCATCTCAGTGGCATTTGCGCTGACGGATCCGTTCATCAGGCTGATATCCCATACTCTGGAGAAATGAGAGTACCCGACAACATCCGCCAGCATCATCGAACCCTCAACAGAAGCACCGGAAAGAGTAAAATTGCCGATCTCCGCATTGGAAATACAGCCAAACAGTCCAAGCGCCCAGTCCTCCGGCTGGCTGACAGTCAGATTGCTGATTGTATACCCGTTTCCGTTAAAGGTGCCGGTAAAAGCCGCATCTGCCGACGGGGTCTCCTGCTCCTCTTCAGACTCGCCGGACGGCACAAAACTGCCGATCGGGGTCCAGTCCATGCCTTCCAGGTCAATATCAGCCACCAGAACGTAGTCCGCACTCAGATCATCGGCGACAGCTGCCAGCTCTTCCGCCGTAGATATTTCTATTGGTCCGCTTTCTGCAGCGGAAACAGATGATGCCGACGACTCGTCTGCCGTTTCAGCGAATGCCGCCGTACACATGCCGCACATCAGGAACAGGGTTCCGGCAAAAGCTATGGTTTTTTTCATGAAAGCCTCCTTACATTGCATCGAAGTTAGATGTATCTATGTATAATTAGATATATCACACTTCCGGCTAAAAAGCAACCCCTGTTCACGTCCTGCCAACGCCTAATTAAGAGGAGTCAGGGGGAATGTCCCCCCTGACTCACTTCTGATGATGCCGCATCATCTCACTCTTTTATGAGTTCTATTTTTTCTCCCGGGCTTCAGGCGTCCGTCATGGACAACACTTCTCTATTTTTGAATCCGGCAGTTTAAGCCTGCCAAGATATATACTGTAAACGATTGCAAC
>CADBNA010000448.1 GCA_902795835.1 uncultured Lachnospiraceae bacterium
GGGAAGATTCGGAAGACATATGGGAGCCGGAGATCGGCACGGACTACTGGGATGACGGATTTGATGCAGAGCTTTGGGAGGAGGACCTTGTTCATCATATCAACCTGCTGAAGATCGATGCCTGCGATCCGGAGACAGATCCGGTTTCCTATGTCCGCGGGGTGACAGGCTATTCCTTTATCAACGAGAATCTCCTCCGGCAGGCGTTTACGAGACGGGCGTTCGGAATCGAGTACGGCACGGGAGATTGCGAGGAGTTGGAGTTCTTTGGGGATGCGGTGCTGAACACCGTTGTGAGCCGTGAGCTTTACAGGCGGTTTTCCGATGCGAATACCTGCACGACGGAAGAACCCTTTCAGTCCCGGTATTCTGCGGGGGATCTTACGGCCATACGGATGAAGTTCGTCAGCCGGGACCGTCTGGCTGCCAGAGCGGCAGAGCTCGGACTGGACCGGTATATTCTGTACGGCAGCGGTGAGGAAGCCTCCGACAGCGCGCGGGAGGACATGATGGAGGCGCTGATCGGGGCAGCTGCCGCTGACTCGGACTGGGACTGGAGTCTGCTGGCTGACATTGTGGACAGGCTGATCCGCGTTCAGCTTGACAACCCGGATGAACTGGTGAAAAAAAGTGCCTATGAACAGCTGAACAGCTGGCATCAGAAGCACTTTGGGAGTTTGCCGGAGTACACGGTCGACCGAAACAGACGGATCGGGGCGAAGGAATGCTATGACTGTACGCTGCGGTATCGGGCTCCGGAGAATGACAGAGGCATTCAGACCTACCAGCGCATTGACATCGGAAGCGCGCCGACGCGCAGTGCGGCGAGAGAGGATGCTGCCCGGCTGGCAGTCCGCTTTCTGATGAACAAGGGGCTGTGGATGAGACTGGACGATGCGCACATGACGCCGAGACCGGAAGATGCCATCAATCAGCTGCAGGAGCTGTATCAGAAGAAATATCTGGAGGCACCGCCGGCGTATGCCTTTGAGGAACGCCGGGACGGATGGGTATGCAGCTGTCATGCCGCCGGCATTGATGGATGGGGCAGGGCGGCCGGTAAGACGGCGGCAAAGAAAAAAGCCGCGTTTACGGTGCTGGTCAGGATGTATATGAGTGCGGGACTGAGCACTAAAGAGGTGGAAAAGACCATGCATAAGATGATGACGGAATGAGCCGTCAGAAAGCCAAAGGGGGCTGCAGAGCGGCCCCCTCATGGGCAGGATGCGTATGGATGCGGTGATTCGGCAGAGGGCTGGTTATGACGTGGCCGTTATCAACCCTTTTGATTTCAATGTGCAAAGTCGGACTTCTGTAGTATCTGGCGGCGGATCTGCAGAAGGATTTGGCCTACTGCACTCGCCCAGACAAGTACAAATGCCTTCTCCGTTTTCCGCCCTGGTGATCAGCACCCTGCTGCATCCGGCGTTCTCTGCGAGCTTCGCGGTCGACAGGTCCGGTTCCGTTCGTCTGTCCTTCAGGCGCTGCCCCACAGCGGCATAATCGAGCTTCCTTGCCGGCGAAAACCCGCTTTCAACTGCCTCGTCCAGACCGATCTCTCTCCGAAACCAGCGCTCATCGACGTGATATACCTCACATACTTTCCGGATAAAGATCTCCGTACTGCCTTTGTCTCCCAGCATATTCCGCACGGAATGAACGGAATAATCGGTATCTTTGCCATCTGGCTGCACGTCAGCCCGAGCCTTGCACGCAGAAGCAGCATCGGATTGTCCTTTTTCACTTTTTCCAACCCGGCACACCTCCTTTATGATTGCAAGACAGCCAGCTTATGCAGCTTTAGGGTCTGCCATAAACCTCGTCAACATTTTTGTTGACAATACGTATAATACGTGTTAATATAGTCTCGCCAGCGCAAAGGATGGTGGTTCACATGACAATGACTGGCAAGGAACTTGTAAAGAAAGCCCAAGAAGCAGGTTGGGAAATAGAGCGAATAGAGTCAAGTCACCACATCATGATCAAAGGAGACAAGACCGTCTCAATCCCGGTCCACGCAGGGAAGCCAGTTCCAACAGGGCTCTTACACAAGTTGCTGAAACAGCTGGGGCTCAAATAACGAGCCCCTATGCTGTTCAAAATAATAAAGGAGGAAGCAACATGAAAACCGCATATCCAGCCATTATTCACTATGAGGATGATGGGTACTGGGTAGAGTTCCCCGATCTGGAAGGATGCTTCAGCGATGGGGAAACACTTGCTGATGCAGCTTCAAATGCATCTGAAGCTCTCGGCATGTACATTTGTTCACTGATGGAACGCAACTTGGAAGTTCCACGTCCGTCCGATGTGCGTTCTGTCATTGCCGATGACGGCATTGTAACCGTTGTTGCGACTGAACCTCTGTCCTATCGCAAAAGCACCAAGTCCGTGAAGAAAACCCTTACCATTCCCGAATGGCTGAACACTGAAGCAGAAAAACGTCATATCAATTTTTCGTCTGTGCTTCAGCAAGCACTGATCGCAACAATTCAATAACGATTCTGCTTTATCCCCTGCCGCCTGTTTTAAGGCGGCATTTCTGATTCCTGTCACACTCCC
>CADBNA010000449.1 GCA_902795835.1 uncultured Lachnospiraceae bacterium
AAAGGTCGAAGCCGGGGAGAGTGATGAAGAGGCTTTGAAAAGAGAGATCCGGGAAGAACTCGATATGGAAATCGAAACGGGATCCCATCTGTCGAAAGTCGAATATGACTATCCGGAATTTCACCTTACCATGAACTGCTACTGGTGCCGGATCAGGGAAGGACATGTGAGACTGCTGGAACACGAAGCGGCCAGATGGCTGCCGTTATCAGACCTGAGACAGGTTGACTGGCTGCCGGCTGACGTTCTGGTGGTGGAAAAAATAGAAAACATGCTGCAGCAGAAGAATACCGGCAGTGAGGAATGAAAAGGGGGACATCAGATGAACACAGAAGCGATCAGAGCAGCAAATGAAACCGTAATCGGTATCCTGCAGAATGCCAGAATACAGCTGACCGGGGTAGGCACGGCAGGTGTTGAGATCCCCTTTTTGCAGGGCAGGAAAGCGCTTCTCCACAGCGGACCTCCGGTTGCCTGGGAAAATATGTGCAGCGCCATGAAAAACGCGGCCTGTGGTGCCATCGTTTACGAAGGCTGGGCGGATACGCTTGAGAATGCCCGGATCATGTCGGAACATGGGGAGATCGTTTTTGGCAGTGCCAATGACCATCATGCTGTCGGGCCTATGGCAGGTATCATTTCTCCGTCCATGCCTGTCTGGAAATTCTTAAATACGACTTACGGGAACAGGTCCTGTGTTACGTTCAATGAAGGCCTGGGCAGGACGCTCCGCTTCGGAGCCAACGGGCCGGATGTCCTGAAGAGACTGAAATGGATCGAAACCGTTCTGGGACCCGTGACAGGAAAGGCTCTGGCTTTATCCGGTCCGATCGATCTGACAGCGATGCTTTCCCGCGGTATCCAGCGGGGGGACGAGGCGCATAACAGAAACAAAGCATGTACGGGTTTGTTTATCCGTACCATCGCTCCATGGCTAGTTCGGACAGACGCCAGAAGAGAAGACATAGCACAGATCCTGGAATTCTTTGACGGTAACGACCATACGTTTCTGAACCTGTCCATGGGCCTTTGCAAGGCGACCATGGAGCCGGCTTACGGCATCCGGAACAGCACGGTGGTCACCAGCATGTGCACAAACGGATACGAATTCGGGATACATGTCGCCGGGCTTGGCGAGACCTGGATCACCGCGCCGGCTGTTCTGGCAAAAGGACACTATTTCAAAGGATACGGGGACAGGGATGCCAGCCCGACCCTGGGGGATTCCTATGTTTCGGAGGCGAACGGATTAGGGGGATTTGCCATGGCTGCCGCTCCCGGGATCGGGCAGTTTATCGGGATCACCGTTGAGGAGGGCATTCAGCTGTCTCTGGATATGTACAAGATCACTCTGGCGGAGCATGAGCTCTTCAGGATCCCTGCCCTTGGGTTCCGGGGATCTCCGCTCGGCATTGACATACGGAAGGTGCTGGAAACCGGTATCCTGCCAAGCATCAATACGGGGATTGCGCATAAGGAACCGGAAGTCGGACAGATCGGTGCGGGGACCGTCAGGCCGCCCATGGCTGTCTTTGAGAAGGCCTGGTCGATGATGCAGGACGGGTGACAGCCTTCCGAGAAAATGAGGTCTGTGATCCTTTATGGATCCCGGCTTTGCTCTGGGCGGTCAGCCGGGAGAGGTGAAAACCGTTAAGGGGAATATAAGGGGGAAGAAGAATGAAGATAAAAACAGCAGCAGTCATGGGCATGGCGCTGATCATGCTCCTGTTATCCGGCTGCGGCGGGGAAGATATCGTACAGGCCGTTGATACATTGCTGTCGGGAAGCACCGCATCAGAAGACGGACAGCTCTTTACCGATACGGCTGCGGAGCTAGGAGACGCGCTCGCTGCGGCAAAGGACTATCTCTCGAACATGTCATTTTCGGCAGAGGAGCTGGTCGACCTGCTGAAGCTTGACGGTTATACGGATGAAGAAGCCAGGTCTGCGGTAGACAACTGCGGGGCGGACTGGAAAGAGCAGGCATTGAGCGAGGCAAAGGAGTTTGTTTCCTCTCTTGCGCTTTCACATACGGGACTGATCGAACAGCTGGAGCAGAACGAATATACGGCTGAAGAAGCAGCCTATGCGGCGGATAACTGCGGGGCGGACTGGAAGGAACAGGCCCTGAAATGGGCCAAGGACCATCCGGAAGTCGCAAACATGTCGCGGCAGGAACTGATCGATAAACTGGTTTCGGAAGGATTCGCTGAAGAGGAGGCCGAGTACGGCGTATCGCAGTTCGGATACTGATCGGTGAGTACGGAATATGCAGGAAAAACAGCATGAGCGTCATTAAAAGCGATATCCCCATACTGGAATATGACTCGGATCCGACAGCCCTGATCATGCCGGATCATGAAAAAAAAGAGATGAAGCTGCCCCAAAAGGCGGTGTTTGCGTTTCTCGGCGGCACCGTAGACCGCTATGCGGCGGAGCATGGCGCCCGCGTCGCTTCCCATTTTGTTTCCGCCACAAAGGAATACCCCGTCTACATTCTTGACGTCAGAGACCGGCAGATATGTCTTGTGCAGGCGCCCGTCGGCGCGCCGGCCGCCGTACAGATCCTGGACTGGATGATCGCGTACGGCGTAAGAGAGATCATCAGCTGCGGGTCATGCGGCGTGCTGGACGACATGGCAGAAAACACGTTTCTGGTCCCTTGCAAAGCCTTAAGGGACGAAGGAACGTCGTATCATTATCTGCCTCCGGAACGGTTTGCCGGGGTTTCAGAAAAGGCACGCGCCGCCCTGAAAAAAGCGTTGGAATCCCATGACCTTCCGTACCGGGAAGTGATCGCATGGACAACAGACGGGTTTTACCGGGAGACGAAGGAACTGGCGGAGTACAGGAAAGCGGAAGGGTGTGCAGTCGTAGAAATGGAATGTGCGGCGCTGGCAGCCTGCGCACAGCTGCGGGGCGCTATCTGGGGCGAGCTGCTGTTTGCGGCGGATACGCTTGTTGACGCATCGCATTACGACGAGCGCGGCTGGGGCAGGGATTCCACAGAATACGCGCTGCAGCTGTGTATCGAAGCGGTTTTATGTATTTGACGGCATTTGACGGGAGCAGAAGGAGTGCAGGATATGAAAAAACTGGCCGTGTTCTTTCCGGGCGTGGGATATACCACAGACAGACCGCTGCTGCATTACAGCATGCGGATCGCTGCGGGACAGGGGTATGAGATAAAACGGATCCGGTATGCCGGCTTTCCGGAAAAGATAAAAGGCGACCGCAAAAAGATGGTCGAAGCCTTCTATACCGCACTGCGGCAGGCAGAAGACATGCTCGCGGGCGTGGATCTGAAGGCTTATGACGATATTCTTTTTGTCGGAAAGAGTGTCGGGACCATCGTGGCGGCCCGGATCGCTTCGGAAAGTGCGGCGGCTGACCGTATTCGGCTGATCCTGTATACGCCGCTGGAAGACACCTTCCGGTTTTCCTTTGGCAAGGCAATAGCCTATACCGGCGCAGATGATCCCTGGGTAGGAGCAAAGGACAGCAGGATCCCGCAGCTCTGCAAAGAGAGACAGATCCCCTGCACAGTGATCGACAAAGCCGATCATTCCCTGGAAAGCGGAAACGTACAGGAAGACATTCAAAACCTGCAGGCGATCATGGAAGGTACGGAGGCATTCGTCCGCAGCAACGGTCAGACTGCACCCTGAAAAGGCGTGGTGTTTCGATCGGGCGGGAAGAATCCGTTCGATTTCCAGGTGGGATGCGCGCATGGCCTGAAAACAGCGTACAGAAATCGGATGGAACAGGAAATCACAGCAGCAGCCGGATAAGAACGCGCTGTGCTGAAAAAGCGTAATTGTAATAAGGATAAAGATGGGAGTTTTTGATGAAAACGTGGAAAGCGGTTAAGTATACAGGGGCGATTATCCTGGCATGCGGGATGGTGCTGACATGGGGAGCCGCACAGAGCGTGCACGCCGAAGAAGACGCCGGTCCGTCCGTTCAGGAACAGGAGACAAAGGTGTATACCGACGGAGCCGAGGCCGGTGAGCTCACACTGCGTTTCTATGAGGATATGCCGCATGTTCCGTATCTTGGTATCGGCGCGTATTCTCAGTATCTGAAAGAGCAGCCGCTGACGATGAAGGAGACCGGAGACGGTACATGCGCCCTGGTGAACAGCACCGGCGAAGAACTGTCGTGTGACCCTGACGCCGGAGTGATCGTCATAAAGGACTGGGATGGCTTTTTTGATCTGCCGCTTCCGCTGGAAGACCAGGCAAAGGGATGGAAGGATACCACCCTGCACACTGTGCGGATAAAAGACGTGGAATTTGAGGGGGAACCGGAGGAAGTGACACTCGATTTCGCGAAATACGGGATCCCGGTCCATGCCGATGAAGAGGATATCTATCTGCCGGTATCGACTCTGTCAAATATCATGACGGACATCGCCACCAACCATATACTCTACAACGGCGAAAATCTGTACGTGCAGAGAGCGAGCATTGACGGGGAGCAGATCGCGGGGCTGTATGATTCGGAAGCATTCCGGAAGAAGATCGGCGGAGAGGAGCGTCCCGAAGATATCGTAAAGCAGTGTTATGCGGATCTCTGCTTCAACTTTGATTATTTCTTCGGGCATCCCGGGAAGGCTCCTTTGGATGAGGCGCTTGCCGAAAAGGGAATGGATCAGGCCCTGGCCGACCTGGGAGAAGAGGGAGCCCTTATAAAGGAAGGGCTGCTCTCATCGGATTTTTCCAAATATGTTTCTGCCATGAGCAGGCTGTTTGCCCTGTATCTCTTTGACGGCCATACGGTGTATACCGGAGGCGCGGCACTGATGAACAGTCCGGCTGCCCGTGAAAATGCCCAGTTTACAAATGAACTGGGGATCGAATCCGCAAAGGGCATGCTGCAGAATCCGGAAATACTCAA
>CADBNA010000450.1 GCA_902795835.1 uncultured Lachnospiraceae bacterium
AGTTCTGCCGCCGGCCCGCTCTCCGCGGCTTCAGTCACCGGCTCTGTCTCTGTAACGTCTTCCGCTTCTGATTCCGCAGCTTTTTCCGCTTCTGATTCCGCAGCTTTTTCCGATTCCGCCTCCGGAGCCTCCGAATCCGCCTCTGCCGATGCGTTTTCCTCTCCTGCAGTCTCAGGAATCCCTGCCTCCGGCTTCTCAGCTGCAGCTTCTTCTGCCGCAGTTTCCGAAGTCACTTGCTCCTGATTCCCGGCAGCATCCATTGCGGGAGCGGCGGATTCTGCCGTGTTCTCCACATGAACATCATCCTGCATTACCGGCGTACTCTCTTCTGTTTTCTTTCTTTTGAAAAGCCACTCAAACATTTTCGATATCGTTTAAATAACTCCTTCTCAAATATAAACAGATTCTATTATAATAGGTTCATATAAAAAAAGCAATCCGTCGCCAATTTCGCGGTTTGCCCGGAAAGCGCGGCGGCTCTGAAACAGTCACTGCTCAGGAGGTGTCCCACATGCAGAATCTCACGCAATTAGACGGCAGCACAAAACTGACAGCCCTTCTCGGCAGTCCTGTTGCCCACAGCCTCTCTCCTGCCATGCACAACACGGCTTTCCGGCTGCTCGGCCTGAACTGTGTCTATCTGTGTTTTGATGTTGATGAGGCAGCGCTGCCTGCTGCCGTTGAAGGCTTGCGCAGATGCGGTATTCTGGGCTTCAACCTGACCATGCCGGATAAGAACCGCATGGCAGAGCTGGCGGATGAACTGTCGCCGGCTGCCGGCCTGATCGGCGCCGTCAATACCGTTGTGAATCAGGACGGCAGGCTGGTCGGCCACAACACGGACGGCGTGGGATTCCTTCACTCTGCGGCGGATGCGGGATGGAGCCCCGCAGGAAATGCCCTGACGATTCTGGGGGCCGGCGGGGCCGCTTCCGCCATAGCCGTACAGGCAGCTCTGGACGGAGCGCAGAAGGTATATATTGCCGCGCGTAATTCCAGCCGTTTTCATACCCGCACGGAGCAGCTTGTCCGCAACATAGGGGAGAAAACATCATGCCGGGCGGCTCTTGTCAATATAGAAGATCCGAAGGCACTCGCAGATGCCGTCCTGGAGAGTTCGCTGCTGGTTAATGCCACTCCTGTCGGCATGGCCCCGGACACAGAGCAGTCGCTGATCCGCGATCCCGCCCTGCTTCATCCCCGCCTGCTCGTATCGGATATCATATACGCTCCAAAAAGAACGCTGCTGCTGAGACAGGCGGAAGCAGCCGGATGCACAGTGTTTAACGGCATGTACATGCTGCTGTACCAGGGTGCAGAGGCTTTCCGCCTCTGGACCGGCCGGGAAATGCCCGTAGAAGCCATACGGCAGCAGTATTTCAGCAGCTGACACGCAGAAAACCAGACGCAGAAACACCTGACACGTAAAAAACCGGGCGCAGAAACCCGCCAAATAAAAACCGGGCACAGAAACACCCGGCAAGTAAAAAAGCCGCCTCCGCGCATCCCGTCTTCGCAAAACGGGCAGGCCAGAGGCAGCTTTTTTGATTCAGATTAACAGTTACTGCCCCCAGAAGGCAGAAGCCGTTTGCCGGTCAGGTTTATCTACGCTGCAGGAAATCCGGAATCTGGATATCCTTTTTCGGAACGCTCGAGGTCGTCGCCGGTTTCGGCTGTACGGGCGCTACCGTCGATTTCGGCAGATTGAACTTCGGCATATTGTATCCGGCATTGGCGAAGGAATTCTTCTTGGTCTCCTCGATGGATTTCTTTTTGGCGGATACGCTGGCCTCGCGGGCGGTTGCATCATCCAGGCCGGTCGCAATGACCGTGATCCTGGCCTGATCCGGTACAGAGTCATCGTACATCGCGCCAAAGATAATGTTCGCCTCGTCGCCTGCCAGATTCTGCACATAGCTGGCGGCGTCGCTGGCATCCATCAGGCTGATGTCGCCGGAAATATTGATAATGACATGTGTGGCGCCCTCGATGGTCGTCTCCAGCAGCGGGCTGGACACGGCCTTCTGCACTGCTTCAAGAGCTTTGTCATCGCCTTTGGCATCGCCGATACCGATATGCGCAATGCCCTTATCCTTCATGACAGTCTGCACATCTGCAAAGTCCAGATTGATCAGGGCCGGCAGATTGATCAGATCAGTGATGCCCTGAACGGCCTCCTGCAGCACCTCATCGGCCTTTGCAAGCGCTTCCGGCATTGTGGTCCTGCGGTCGACAATCTCCAGGAGCTTGTCATTCGGGATGACAATCAGCGTATCTACATTCTGTTTCAGCTTTTCGATGCCGGATAAGGCATTCGACATGCGGGTGCGCGCTTCAAAACGGAAGGGCTTTGTCACGACGCCTACAGTCAGGCAGCCCAGCTCTTTTGCGATGCCGGCCACGATCGGCGCTGCACCGGTTCCGGTTCCGCCTCCCATTCCGCAGGTAACGAAGACCATATCTGCACCTTCCAGAAGGCTGCGGATCTCCTCAACGCTTTCTTCTGCGGCCTTTTGTCCGACCTCCGGTTTTGCGCCGGCGCCAAGGCCTTTTGTAACCTTTTCGCCGATCTGCAGTACAGTCGGGGCCTTGCAGAGGGTCAGTGCCTGTCTGTCCGTATTGACACCGATAAATTCAACGCCGCCGATCGCCTCGTCGACCATCCGGTTAACCGCGTTATTTCCGGCGCCGCCGACACCGACTACAATTATTTTTGCAGAAGATTCCGCTTCATTGGTCATAATCTCTAACAAAACATTTCCTCCTTCGTGGCTCTCGCTGATATTGACACTTTCCGCTGTGGGAAAGGCTGTTCCCAAAACAACTTACCTATAATAATATATGTGATTTACAATTCTTGCAACAGATTTTTTCTATCCTTCTTCCTGATATCCGGGTGCCTGACTGAGGAAGTATTGATAGAACTCTTCTGCATCTGCCCGCTTCTCTTCGTCGGACAATTCACCCCCGTCCGAAGCGCCGGCTTCCTCCCCCGCATCCGGTTCTGCAGCTTCCTCTTCCCCCGTATCCGGGCTGAAAACGATATTGACCGTATCCTCTGTCCAGTTTTCCAGATGCAGCGTGCCCTGCATCCCCTCCAGCTGGGGAAGAATGACGCCGCATCTGGCCAGCTTTGCCTCCAGATTCGCTTCGCCTCCGATATTCACTTTCACATCCGCGTAATGCAGGATCAGGCCTTTTTCGTCGTGATACGTGATATAATCCGGTTTCAGGTCGAATTTACTGAAGATTTTTGTCAGGGCCAGAATCGTGTGGAAGACGGAGGCATCCTCCAGACGGATTACGCTGCCCACCTTCAGCTTCTGGTTTGTCAGGCCTTCGATCCGGGTCACATCGGTAAGAGCGGCATGGAATCCGGTATCCGCCACTGCCTCGGCCATCTGTTCCTCTACGGCCTGTACGTCTTCACTGTCGAGCAGATTCTCCCCG
>CADBNA010000451.1 GCA_902795835.1 uncultured Lachnospiraceae bacterium
CATGATCTGTCAAAGTATTCGCCGACGGAATTCCGGGAGGGCGCCCGGTACTGGCAGGGGACGCGCAGCCCGAACAACGCAGAGCGCGAAGAGACAGGCCTTTCCAGGGCATGGCTGCACCACAAGGGACGCAATCTCCATCATTTCGAATATTGGATTGACTACGGCCTGAACTGTGATAAAATCATCAAAGGTGTGCCGATTCCCAGGCGCTATATCGCCGAGATGATCGCTGACCGCATCAGCGCATCCCGCGTCTACCTGGGAGACGCGTACACGGATCAGGCGCCGATGGAATATTTTGAGCTCGGCAAAGACAAGCTGTGGTTTGTACATGATCAGGTAAAGGAGCATCTGTCCTTTTTACTGAAAATGCTTGCGGAAAAGGGAGAAGAGAAGACACTCCGGTATATCCGGGAGATCTATCTGAAAAACCGCGGAGAGCTCAAAGGCCCGTTTTATCCGGAGGCCGCCCACAGGGAAGCAGTCCGGAAGATGCGGGAATCCGGTCATATGGAAGACGGAGCCAACAGATATTAAAGGGCGGACAAAGTAAAAGGACCGGTCAGACATAAAAGCCGGACAGAGCAGAAAGACCGGGCAGACATCTAAGACCGGGCACAGATGGCAGTACAGGAGGCATGCATGTTAAAGGTAGTAAAATTCGGAGGCAGTTCCCTGGCGGATGCCGAGCACTTCGCAAAGGTCGGGGATATTATCCGGGCAGAGGATGACAGACGCTATGTGATTCCCTCTGCGCCGGGACGGCGGTTTGAGGGCGACACCAAAGTGACGGATATGCTGTATCATTGCTGGCATCAGGCCGAACAGGGCCTGGATTTCACCGACACACTGAACAATATCCGCGCCCGCTATGAAGAGATCGCCAACGGCCTTCACCTCCAGGTGGACCTTGACACAGAGTTTGCCGCCATCGACCGGAATCTCCGGAACCTGATGGGCGCCGACTACGCGGCCTCCCGCGGTGAATACCTGAACGGTATTCTGATGTCCGCTTATCTCGGCTTTGATTTTGTAGACGCCGCAGATGTGGTTGCGTTCAATGAGCTGGGAGAATTCGATGACCGTAAGACAGACCGCCTGATCGGCGACAGACTGGCGGATGTCAGGCATGCGGTTATTCCGGGATTCTACGGTTCTCTGCCGGACGGGACGATCCACACGTTCTCCCGCGGCGGCTCTGACATCACGGGTTCCCTGGTCGCCAAAGCCGTTCACGCGGATCTCTATGAAAACTGGACGGACGTCTCCGGCTTTCTGATGGCCGATCCTCATATTATCCGGGATCCGGTGACCATTCCGACCATCACCTACCGCGAGATGCGGGAGCTGTCCTACATGGGCGCCACGGTGCTCCACGAGGACGCCGTTTTCCCGCTCCGCAAGGAAGGCATCCCAATCAACGTGCGCAACACAAACTGCCCGGATGAGCCGGGAACCATGGTTGTGGAGAGCACCTGCAACAAGCCGCGGTTTACGATCACCGGCATCGGCGGCAAGAAGGGCTTTGCCTCCATAACCATAGAAAAAGCCATGATGAATGCCGAAGTAGGCTTCGGTCGCCGCGTGCTGGAGGTCTTTGAAGATACGGGCATGACATTCGAACACACGCCCTCCGGCATCGATACGTTTTCCGTGTTCGTGAACCAGCATGAATTCGAGCCCCACGAGCAGCAGATCATCGCCGGCCTGCACCGGTCCGTCCACCCGGACATGATCGAGCTGGAGTCCGATCTGGCCCTGGTCGCCGTCGTGGGACGCGGCATGCGCCGGACGAGAGGAACGGCCGGCAGGATTTTTTCCGCGCTGGCCCATGCCCATGTCAATGTCAAGATGATCGACCAGGGGTCGTCCGAGCTGAACATCATCATCGGCGTGGAAAACCGCGATTTCGAGACGGCCATCCGCGCGATCTATGATATATTTGTGGTCGCACAGCTGTAAATATGGTATAATAGACACGTTGCAGAAGGCAGGCAGAGAGCGGAGGCGTATATGAAAAGAGTTCTTCTGAAGCTGAGCGGTGAGGCACTGGCGGGCGAAAAGGGCACCGGCTTTGATGAGGCCGTGGTAACCGAGGTCGCAAAGCAGGTAAAGGTGCTGACGGATGAAGGAATTCAGGTCGGCGTCGTTATCGGAGGCGGCAATTTCTGGAGAGGCAGGTCCAGCAAAAACATCGACCGGACCAAAGCGGACCAGATTGGCATGCTGGCTACGGTTATGAACTGCATCTATGTGTCGGAGATTTTCCGCTCACAGGGCATGATGACCTCCGTGCTGACACCTTTCGAGTGCGGAGACATCACGAAGCTGTACTCCAAGGACCGCTGCAGCAAGTATTTCAACCGGAACATGGTTATTTTCTTCGGCGGCGGAACAGGCCATCCCTATTTTTCCACCGATACGGCGACTGTCCTGCGCGCCATCGAGATCGAGGCAGATACGATCCTGCTGGCAAAAGCAGTGGACGGCGTCTACGACAGCGATCCGAAGGATAATCCGGATGCCGTGAAATTCGATGAGCTGACGATTCAGGAAGTCATTGACCGCAAGCTGCAGGTCGTGGACATGACCGCCTCTATCCTGGCCATGGAGAACCGCATGCCGATGATCGTATTCGCGCTGAACCAGAAGAACAGCATCGTGAATGCAGCGCATGGCATTATCACAGGAACAAGGGTTACCGTGTGATTGCTGCAGCGATCGGAATACAAACCCGTGCAGGCGGGCGACAGTATCCGGAGCAATCCGCAATACATGAAATTAATAACAGAACCAATCAATAAAGGGAGGGATGCTTGAGATGAATGAGAGAATCACGCCGTATGACACAAAGATGACCAAGACGATCGCCAATCTGGAGGGCGAGCTCGGGACGATCCGCGCCGGCCGTGCCAATCCTCACGTCCTGGACCGGATCACCGTTGACTACTACGGGACGCAGTCCCCGATCCAGCAGGTGGCCAATATTACCGTGCCGGAGGCCCGCATCATTCAGATCCAGCCCTGGGAGGCTTCCCTGGTAAAGACGATCATCAAGGCGATTCAGACCTCTGATCTGGGCATCAATCCCTCTACAGACGGAAAAATCATCCGCCTTGTCTTCCCGGAGCTCACCGAAGAGCGCCGTAAAGAGCTGGCCAAGGACGTCAAGAAAAAGGGCGAGGCCGCCAAGGTGGCCATCCGGAACATCCGCCGCGACGCGAATGACGCCTTTAAGAAGCTGGAAAAATCCGACGAATCCGTATCCGAGGACACCGTCAAGGAACTGCAGGGAGACATGCAGAAGCTGACCGACAAGTATATAGAGAAAATCGACAAGACTGTAGAAGAAAAGACCAAGGAGATCATGACAGTATAGAGAAACCGTCAGGCTTCCGTCGGCAGGCGAAGGGCGCAGGGCTTTGGACCATGGGCAATGCTTCGCCTGTTGTCTTTTTATACCCAGAAGGAGATGGACCCCCTGCTCTACAGGTGGGGGAGAAATCAAGTCTTCTCAGGAGGAGTCCAATCTCCTTCTGAGTATGCCTCCGGCGGATCGCAGACGCGCGCAGAGGAAGGTGCTTCGCACCGCGCGCGTCGCGGACAAGATCGCCGAGGCGATCTTGAAGGAGAGTAATTCAGCCATGGTAATCCCCAATCATATCGCCATCATTCTGGACGGCAACGGCCGCTGGGCAAAGAGCAAGGGCCGTCCCCGCAGCTACGGCCATGTTGTCGGCTGTGACAATCTGGAGAAAATGTGCAATGTGATCTGCGACATGGGTGTAAAATACCTGACGGTGTACGCCTTTTCGACAGAGAACTGGAAGCGCTCCGCCGAGGAGGTCGGCGTGCTGATGAACCTGTTCCGCCGCTACCTGAAGCGGTGTGAGAGGAATGCGAAAAAAAGACAGATGCGCGTGAAGATCATCGGCGATCCGACAGGAATGGCTCCGGATATCCAGGATATGATTGCGGAGCTCGAGGGCATGTCCGCGGGGTACGACCGGATGTTTTTCCAGATTGCCCTGAACTATGGCGGGCGCGATGAGCTTCGGCGCGCCGCGGCAAAGATGACGGCGGATGCGCGGGACGGAAAGCTTCTTCCGGAGGATATGAGCGAAGACGTCTTTTCATCCTATCTGGACACCGCGGGGATTCCGGATCCCGACCTGCTGATCCGCACCAGCGGAGAACAGCGCCTGTCGAATTTTCTTCTCTGGCAGCTGGCTTACTCTGAGTTCTACTTCACGGATGTGCCGTGGCCGGCATTTGACGAGAAGGAACTGATGAAGGCCATAGAGGCATACAACAACCGCGACAGACGATTTGGAGACGCAAAATCATGAAGATGAGAACCGCCGTGGCGGCAGGACTTGTGGGCATTGCATTTTGCCTGGCCGCCCTGTATCTGACCAGAAAAATGAACAATTCCTTTGTGACCAGGCTGATCAGCGGCATCCTGCTGATTCTGGCCGCTTTGCTGACGATCATTCCCGGAGGTCTGCCGCTGCTGGCAGTGAGTCTGTTTCTGTCTCTGACGGCCATGCGGGAGCTGCTGCGGGCCACCGGCGTTCAGGAAGAAAAAAAGGCGCCGGGCCTTTCCGCCTGCATTGGGTACGGCGGGATCATCCTGTATTACGCGGGACTTTTCGCGGACAGCCGGGAGCTGCAGATTGCCATGATCGTCCTGGCTTTTCTGGCCCTGCTGTTTTCCTATGTGTTCCGCTGGCCGGATGTGCCGCTGCAGAAGATCATGAAAGTGTTTTTCTGCATGATCTATGCAGGCGTGCTGCTGTCATTCATTTATCAGACCCGGAGGCTGCCGCACGGAGAATACGTGGTGTGGCTGATTTTCCTGAGTTCATGGGGATCGGATACCTGTGCCTACTGCGTCGGCATGCTGATCGGAAAACACAAGATGACGCCGCATCTCAGCCCCAAGAAGACGATAGAGGGCGCCGTCGGAGGCGTGGCCGGCGCCATGATCCTGTCCGTTGTCTACGCCCTGCTGACACCGCGTTCACTGGAGATCTGGGCATATCCGCTGATCTGCGGCGCCGGCGCGCTGCTGTCCATGGTCGGTGACCTGGCCGCCTCCGCCATCAAGAGAGACGTGGGAATCAAGGACTACGGAAGGCTGATACCGGGACACGGCGGCGTGATGGACCGGTTTGACAGCGTGATCGTGACGGCGCCGGTGATCTTTTTCCTGGCGGAAGCGCTGGGAAGAGGGCTGTAGGGGATATGGAAAAATGGACGTTATAGCCGTGACAGGGGATACCCTGCCGCGGCTTCCACTGTGTGTTTACCTGCTTAAAAGAGATCAAACGAAGGAGAGAAGTAATACATGAAAAAGATTGCGATTCTGGGTTCTACAGGGTCTATAGGCACGCAGACACTGGACGTTGTGCGCCGAAACGGGGATATCCAGGTGACGGCCCTCACGGCCAACCGCAATATTGACCTTCTGGAGCAGCAGATCCGGGAATTTCATCCGCATCTGGCGGCAGTGGGAGACGAGAACCTGGCCGCCGAGCTCCGGACCCGGATCGCGGATACGGATACCCGCGTAGCTGCCGGCATGAGCGGTCTGATAGAGGCGGCGACAGAGCCGCTTGCGGAGATCGTCGTGACGGCGGTCGTGGGCATGATCGGCATCCGGCCGACGATAGCCGCCATCGAGGCCGGCAAGGACATTGCCCTTGCAAATAAAGAGACGCTTGTGACGGCAGGTCACCTGATCATGCCGCTGGCAGAAAAGAAGGGTGTCCGGATTCTTCCGGTGGACAGCGAGCACTGCGCGATTTTCCAGTGCCTGCACGGCGAGAACCGCGCCGAAGCCGACTATCTGTGGATCACCGCTTCCGGCGGTCCCTTCCGCGGAAAGAAGAGAGAAGAACTGGCGGATATGCGCCCGGCGGATGCCCTGAAGCACCCGAACTGGAATATGGGAAGCAAGATCACCATCGATTCTGCCACTCTGGTGAACAAAGGCCTGGAGGTCATGGAAGCCCGGTGGCTGTTCGGCATGCCGCTGGAGAAGATCCGCGTCGTCGTACAGCCGGCCAGCATCATTCATTCCATGGTGGAATTCCGGGACGGCGCCGTCATGGCGCAGCTTGGCTCCCCGGATATGCGCATGCCCATCCAGTACGCGCTGTATTATCCGGAGCGGAGACCACTGCCGACAGAGCGGCTGGATTTTCTGTCGCTGCAGCAGATCCGGTTTGAGGCGCCGGATACCGATACGTTCCTCGGACTGCCTCTGGCAAGGGAGGCGGCGCAGACGGGCGGCAGCATGCCGACCGTGTTCAATGCCGCCAATGAGAAAGCCGTATCACTGTTCCTGCGGGAGAAAATCCGCTTCCTGGAGATCTACGATGTGATCCGGGGCGCCATGGAGCAGCATACGGTGATTCCCGATCCGGGTCTGGAGGACATCCTGCGGACGGAGAGAGACACGGATGCCTGGATAGAAAGCAGGTGGAAAGCTTGAGATATCTTGTCGCATTTATCATACTGAGCGCCGTGGTCCTGTTCCACGAATTCGGTCACTACATCCTCGCAAAGAAGAACGGGGTGACCGTGCTGGAATTTGCCCTGGGCATGGGGCCTATCCTGTTCTCCTTTGAGAAAAACGGGACGGTCTACGCGGTGAAGGCGCTTCCCTTCGGAGGCTCCTGCGCCATGCTGGGAGAGGACGGAGACGAAGACCTGGAGGGCAGCTTTTCATCCGCCGCGCTGTGGCGGCGGGCGATGATTGTCGCTGCGGGACCGGTGTTCAACTTTATCCTGGCTTTTCTGGCGGCTGTGCTGGTGATTGCCCTGTCCGGGTACGATCCGGCCGTCATTACCTCCGTACAGGAGGGATCCCCGGCGGCGGAGGCCGGCCTGCAGGAAGGCGACCGGGTGCTGCGCTACGAAGGGAACGGCATTGCCAATGCCCGGGAACTGTATACGGATATCATGATGGACGGCGTGCCGCTGGATCAGGTGGACCTGACCGTAAAAAGGGACGGCCAGAAGATCCGGATCCACTATGCGCCCGAGACAAAGAAAAATTACCTGCTGGGCTTTTCCTATTCGGACATGAATGACCAGGTGGTCATCACAAAACTCATCAAAAAAGGCGTACTGCGCAAGGCCGGAGCGGCTGTCAATGACGCAATCATCTCCATAAACGGTCAGCCGGTGTCCTCACAGAAGGAACTCCAGGATTACCTGGCGGCGCATCCTCTGGACGGCTCACCGGTGGACCTGGTGCTGCAGCGCGGGCACAAAGAGATTGCCCTGGACGGCCTGGTGCCGGAAATCACAGAATCGGCAGTGCTGGATTTCGGGTTCAGCCTGTACAGAGAGAAGCAGACTTTTCTGAGTATGCTGCGATGCGGCGCCGGCGAGGTGGGGTACTGGATCCATGTGACGGTGAAGTCATTGGCCAGCCTCTTCAACGGTACTTTCAGCATCAACGACATGTCCGGTCCTGTCGGCGTGGTCCGCGCAGTCGGCGACGTCTATGAGGAAGTAAAGCCTGAGGGCCCGATGATGCTGTTCCTGTCCATGATGGATATGCTGATCCTGATCACGGCCAATCTGGGCGTCATGAACCTGCTGCCGCTGCCGGCGCTGGACGGGGGACGCCTGCTGTTCATGCTGATAGAAGCCATCCGCCGCAAGCCCGTCGACCGGGAGCTGGAAGGCCGCGTTCACCTGACTGGACTGTTTATCCTTCTGGCGTTTATCATGTACATCACCGTGCAGGATGTGATCAAAATTCTGTAACGATTTCAACATCTTCATACGTTGGTCACGCATTCGGGTATAAAATTGACGTTTCAGTTGACGCCGGATATGCTGTAATACGATTATCATTGGATAAAAAGCATGTTTTGGATGAATTTTGCTTCACATAATTGTCTATTTAAGCGAAATATTATTGAAAAAAAGTACAAATAGTAGTACTCTAATAGTAATATGGCTCGTCGTGTACGGAAAAATAAAAAACAGGGAAAGAAAAGGGTCAGCCTCTTTAATGTGATTCTCGTCCTGATCATGCTTACAGGCCTGGGAATTATAGGATACCCTTCTTTTGCTGACTGGTGGAATAACTTTCATCAGTCCCGGGCAATCGCCGGGTATATGGAACAGGTAGCCCAGATGGATCCGGAGACCTTTGACCGCATGTGGAAGGAAGCAGAGGCATACAATGAGTCTCTCCTGCACAAGTCAAACCGGTTCTCTCTGAGTGAAGCTGAAAAGAAAGAATATAATTCCATCCTGAACGTAACCGGGAACGGGATTATGGGCTACATAGACATACCGAAGATCGATGTCAGCCTGCCTGTGTATCACGGTACGGATGAATCGGTGCTGCAGACCGCCATCGGACATATCGAGGGGACATCCCTGCCTGTTGGCGGCATCGGCAATCATTCGGCTGTGTCCGGGCACCGCGGCCTTCCGTCTGCAAAGCTGTTCACAAACATTGACCAGATGAAAGAGGGAGACCGCTTCCTGCTGCAGATACTGGATCGTACACTGACCTATGAAGTAGACCAGGTGAAGGTAGTTCTTCCGGATGAGCTGAAGGATCTGGACTTCGATAAGGAAAAAGATCTCAGTACACTGATTACCTGCACACCTTACGGTGTCAACACCCACCGTCTCCTTGTGAGAGGGCACAGGGTCGAGACAGACAGTCTGGATCTGCACTTTACAGCAGAAGCCATGAGGCTGGAACAGGTGCTGGCCGCACCAATGCTGGCATCGCCATTCCTGCTTCTGATGCTGCTGGTGCTGCTGGGTTCAACCGGCGGAAAAAACGGCAATAACAGGAAAAAGAAGTCGAAACGGAAAACGAAGAGTACGGGAATCGCATAAGTAATTGGTCCCTTGAGAACGTTCCCAGAAAACGGGCAAGGAGGTTGTTATGAACAGGTTAAAGGGCTTAAAAGCTCATATTCGGCGGACAGCAGGGTTAGCCCTGGCATTTATGCTGGGAGCGGGAGCGCTGGCGGTTCCTGCGATGGCGGAGGATGGTGCAGTAGCTGCGCTTGATATCACCAGACCAGTTACACTTGTTGTAGAACCGCAGTATCTGGATACAACACTTGAAAAAATAACGCTGGGCGACGGGCTGCTTTTTGATGTTTACCAGATTGCCGAGGCAAAAAAGCTGGATGGTTTTGATACTTATAAATTAGAACTGTGCAGTGGCTTTACGAACGATAATCTGGGTGTTACGGATATTAATGCAGACGATATTAATCTGGATACATGGAATGCAGTAAGTCAGTCTGCAGCTGACATCATTCTGAATAATAAAGGTGAAGGAGGGGTTGAGATTCTTCCTGTTTTATCCGGAGGAAAGGTTACAACTCCCGGGGGACCCGTTAATTTAGCCACTTTGCCGGTTAATGCAAAAAATCATGAGACCGGCGGATTGTATTTATTGGTAATGCGGGGGAATTCAACGGAAAAGAGCAGTTACATGGAACCAGGCACTACTCCTATAACTACTTTTGTTGACTCAGATACAACAACGTATAAATTCCTTCCGATTCTATTTGCGGCTCCTTCAAAAACAACAAAGCAGGATACCATATTTGACACTTCTGCTGAGGGCGGATGGTATTATGACCGTACGTTCCAGCTGAAAGGCGAAACGGAAAGACGAAAAGGCAGCCTTCGAATTGTAAAGGACCTGAAGCCTTATGAGGAAAGAGCATGGGCCTTTGATCCTGCCACATTTGTCTATCAGATAGAGGGAAAACTGGCTAATAGTGATGGAACAGAAACAACTATCTACAGCAATGTAAAATCCATCGTTTTTGACGGCAAGAATGAACCGGATCCGATAGACCTCTTTGATTTGCCTGCAGGAGCAAAGTTTACCATTACGGAGATTTATCAGGGCGAAAATTATGAACCAGATAAAGATGCCCCTGTTACTCCCGCTGAGATGCCAGTAATTATTAAGGCCGATCCCAGAGGCACTCCACCTAAAACCATATCGGATCAGACAGTAATAGTTACTTTTAAGAATGTTTGGGATAAAACATATCACGGCGGCGGTTCTATAGACAATCTTTACAAGGATCGTAAATACCAGGGCAGTGATGCGCATAACGGGAAGGTGGTGGAATAATGAAAAGAACAGGAAAAAATAATACCACCCGTTCTCTGCTGGTTTTTTCTCTTGCTGTTATTCTGGTAGTGGGAGCATCTCTCGGGGCTGCGTGGGCTTATTTTACCACTTATGCCCGCGCACTAGGCAGCCGGAGAATCAGTCTGCAGGATACCACCACGCTTATAGAAGAATTTGATGATACTTACAGTCATAAGTATGTAAGTATACAGAATAATACCACTTCAACTCAGCCGGTGTACGTTCGTGTTGCTGCCTTTGTAGGAAATAAGGGCGTGCTAGATGTTACTCAGGGAAAGTGGTTTATTCCGAATCCCGCTGATTTGAGTGCTGATGGCGCGTATGGGTATTACTATTATCCGGATGTATTAATGCCGGGTGACACCACAGAGAAATTAGATATAGGGATTACACTTCCAGAGCTGTCAGGTGTTCC
>CADBNA010000452.1 GCA_902795835.1 uncultured Lachnospiraceae bacterium
CCTGTTCAGGGCATCCGCCAGCTTCGGCGCGATGGAGACATCCTCAAACCGATAGCATGCCGGAATATTGAAGACAGGATGCTTCGGGCTGTTGAGCTGTATGTCGATAAAGGACGTCTGCGCGGCCAGGGGCGGCCAGGCAGACAGTCTCGCTTTCCTTTCATATTCCTCCGGGGAGACATTGCCCCGTTTTTCCAGCTTCTCCGTGCAGATTTCCGCAATGCGCCGCACGGTCCCGCCATTGAAAATATCCGCGGCAGTCAGATCATCCAGACCGGCTTTTTCAAGAAGCGCCATGGCGGAGAGGGAGTCTCCTCCCATCTGATAGAAGTCGTCGTCAATACCGATCCTTTCTCTGCCGAGCACCAGTGCGATGGTTCTGCACAGCAGTGCTTCCAGTTCACTGCGGGGCGCCGCATAGGCAGTCGTGCTTTCTTCCTGCCCGGGTGCGGCAAGCGCTCTTTTGTTGACCTTGCCATTGGGAAGGAGCGGAATCTGGTCCAGCTTCACATAGTGTGCCGGTATCATATAATAGGGCAGGCTTTTCTTCAGCTGCTCCTTTATCTCTCTCATATCTGCCGGCGTATCTCCCGTATAGAACAGGCAGATAAAAGAGCGGTTTTTCTCCTCAAATCCCTTTGCGCAGCACCATGGGACGTCAGCCGCTTCCCGGAATGCCTTCTCGATCTCAGCAGGCTCGATCCGGTTGCCGTTGATCTTGATCATATCGTTGGCACGCCCCACCAGCACGAGGTTTCCGTCCGGCAGCTTTTTCCCCAGATCCCCTGTGTGGTACAGCCCACCGCGCAGCGCTTTTTCAGTCTCCTGCGGCAGGTTTATATAACCGCGCATAAAGGGATTTTCGAAGGCGATCTCCCCGACCTCCCCGTCCGGGAGCTCACGTCCGTCTTCGTCAAGGATCCGGATCCGGATGTCATCGCAGTTTGGTTTTCCGACCGGGCAGACGTCATACGGCCTGTCAATGACAAACTGCGCCACCGTGAACGCCCCTTCGCTCATGGAGTAGGTGTTGACCAGTACAAAGTCCGAAAAATAGATCCCGTTTGCAGGCTCGCTGCCGGTAAAAACGAATTTTATATATGGGCCCAGACTGCCGCCGATCACCCGGAGCATAGACGGGGACAAAAAGGCTGCGGTGATCCTGGTGTCCAGAAAATACTGTCTGAGTTTTGCCGGATTCTTCACGATCTCATCCGGAATCACATACAGCGTCAGTCCGTAGTGAAGAAGCACAAAAACGGTCTTGACGGAGGCAACAAAATTAAAGGGCGAGATCATCGAGTATCTTGTTTCGGAGCTGATCCGCTCTCCTGTCCTGCTGGATGCCCTGTTGAGCCGGATATTGCCGTACTCGTGCAGCACACCCTTCGGAAATCCCGTCGTCCCGGACGTGTAGACGGCAAAGGCAGCGTCATGGTCATCCGCCGTTACATAGCCCGGCTCATATTCACCCTCCAGAATCTCCGCATAAAGCTTACGGTCCAGGAAGACCCTGCAGTTCACATCCTTCCGGATCCAGGCAATCCTCTCGGGGGCATAATCATCCTCGACGGCGGTAAAGGCCGCTCCCGCCTTCCAGACGCCGAGCATGCACACCACCATGTGGATGCCCCGGGGCATGCAGAGCATGACGAAATCCTCTTTTCCGATGCCGTTCTTCTTCAGCCAGCCATAGATGCGTCCGGACAGGTCCTCCAGCTGCCGGGCTTTCATTTCTTCGCCTGTCCCGCCGTCGACCAGCACGATTTTTTCAGGATCCTCCTTCACCCGTTCGGCCCAGCTGTCAAGAAAATAGGGGATGCTATCCAGCATGTTCAAATCCATGATTTCCTCCTTATTCGGCAGTCAGGTCTGCCGCCGTCAGTTCTCCGGGACTTTCCGCTTCCAGCAGCCGGCCCAGGACCCTGGTCATGACCGCTGCGTATCTGTCTGCAAACGCGTCCGAATAGCATTCCGTCCTGTAGTACAGCAGCAGATATTTTTCCTGAGGCAGATCATAGACCTGCACCACGAAACGGAAGATGGCAGCCTCCTGATTGTACGGGATCCAGAACTGCTTCAGACCCATCTGATCGGCGATGCCGCTGCTCGTGATGCTCTGTGTCTCATATACGAACATCACGGAGTCGTTTTCCGGAACGGTTTCATGTTCCGCGATCCAGTCGCACCGGGCATGCCGGATGGCGTCATTCGACCGCGTTTTTATTTCTGACAGGAGTTCTCCGGCAGTGGATCCGTCAGAGATCCCCAGTCCCATCGGCAGATACCGGAATACGATTCCCAGGGCCTTCGCAGCCACCGGGTCAGTCCTGTTGTGGAAGACCCAGTTCAACAGGATCTCATCGGCATGATCACATTCTCTCTGGGCGAGAAGAGCAGCCAGCAGGAACAGCGCATTCACGGAGTAACCGGTCTTTTTCACAAATGCCTCCAGCGCATCCGTCGAGATACCCTGAAGCGGTATGATTTTTCTCCCTATGCCCGGCTCTCCCGCCTGTCTGTCCGGCCTGCAGCCTGCGTCCCAGTTCACTTTGCCGTAGGTATCTGCAAAATACCTCTCGTCCTCCGGATAATCTGCGTCCTCCTTTTTCTTTGCCTCCCTGTCCAGATACGCGCAGAACGTGTCGGGCGGCAGCGGCTGGTCCCGGTATGCCGCGCAGATGGCCCCAAGCAGCAGGGCAAAGGCGGAGCCGTCGATGATCAGGTGGTGAAATTCCATGAAAAGGAAGGCTTCCCTGTGATCCACGCGGTAAACCGCGGCTTTATACAGGGGACAGCCGGTCATGGTGCGTATGCCGGCAAAGGTCTTGCATATCCCCTCGAATTCCGCGTTTCCGACATCGATGATCCGGGCAGGGGTGATCACGGCATCGTCGAGCCGCTGCACCGGCACGCCGTTCTCTCCGTATTGTATGACTGTCCGGAAGATGGCATATTCTCTTATCACCCGGTTCAGGGCATCGCAGATCTTCCGGGCATTTTTCACATCATCCAGCCGGTACGTGAGAGAAAGGCCCCACATGGCCCGGTCGGGTGCCGTCATCTGGGACTGGAAGATCCGGCGCTGCGTGCCGGTCAGCGGGTAAACCCTCCCGGTACCTGCCCCCTCCGCGGTCCGGCCATCCGCTTCCCGGTCCGTCTGTGCCTTCCCGCGGCAGATCGCGGCGATCCTCCGGATCGTCGACCCCCTGTACACATCGGCCGCCGTCAGGCCTGCAAGATTCATCTCTTCCACCAGCGCCATGGTGGTAATGGAATCGCCGCCGATCCGGTAGAAATCATCGAGTGCCCCGACCCGTTCCAGGTGCAGCACCTTTGCCGCCGCGTCACAGAGTCTTTTTTCCATCTCATCGGAAGGCGGCGTGTAGTCGGCCGCATAGGCATCCCGGGCAGGTGCACGCAGGCTTTTTTTATCGATCTTTCCGTTGGGCAGAAGCGGAACCCGGTCAATACGGACATAGTACGAGGGGATCATGTAATACGGAAGGATCTTTCCCAGCTTTTCCTTCAGTTCCTGCTCATCCACCCGGATGTCGTCCGTGTAGTACAGGCAGATATAGGACCGGTTCTCCTCCTCAAAGCCCTTTGCGCAGCACCAGGAGACGTTTTCCGTTTCCCGGAAGGCTTTCTCGATCTCTGCAGGCTCGATCCGGTTGCCGTTGATCTTGATCATATCCGTGCTGCGGCCGAGCAGCACGAG
>CADBNA010000453.1 GCA_902795835.1 uncultured Lachnospiraceae bacterium
GCGATGACAGATATCGACGCAGGGTCTTTTTTTTGGAATCGCAGAATGATTCACCGCATAGCCGTATCCGTAATCTGCTTTTGGCGTCTCAATCCGTAATCTGCTTTTGACGACTGAATCATGATATAGACAGATCAAGAACAGGAGGCATGGACAGGTATGTACAGAATCCCGGATTTATGCAGTTCTCTTGCGGAAGAATCTGCAGGGGCAGGAGAGCGGCCCTGCTCTTACCCCTGGCTGTTCCGGCAGAATGGCAGGAGACTTCGTCTGCACATTGTCGGATTGGGTGATGTTGGCAGGACAGTGGCTGTCGGCCTGCGTGTGCTGGGGGGCGAAGTGCTGGACAGGCTCGGGATTTTTGACCTGAATCAGGCTCAGGCAGCCCGTGTGGAGATGGAACTGAACCAGATATCAGCGCCCTGTGGGCGGTCAAGCATGCCTTCTGCAGAGATCCTGCGGGAGGAGAACCTGTTCGCCTGCGATGTGTTCCTCTATTGCGCCACTAAAGCTGTGCCTGCCGTGGACGGCCCCCCGCAGGATGTGCGCATGGCCCAGTACGGGGCAAATCGCCGTATTGTGGCTGTTTATGCGGCAAAAGCGGCGGAAGAATCCTTCTCCGGGCTGTTTGGCGTGGTCTCGGATCCGGTGGACCTGTTGTGCATGGCGGCATTCCGCGCATCACAGGAGGGCGGTCATTCCCTGCATCCTGAACAGATTCAGGGCTTCGGTCTGGGTGTGATGTATGCGCGGGCAGCCTACTATGCGGGAAAAGCAGCAGACAGGGGGGAAGAGAATGCCCGCTGGTTCCCGGAAGAAGGGCGTGTCTTCGGCCCCCACGGCCAGGACCTGGTAGCTGCAAACAGCATCTGCCCCGGTCATTATGATGATGCTCTTTCCCGCAGTCTGACGGAACAGACGGTTCATGCGAATCTGGAAATGCGCGCTCTGGGGTTCAAGCCCTATATTGCACCGGCTTTTTCATCGGCGGCATTTTCGGTTCTGGCGGCGGTTTCCGGAGAGTGGTGCGACAGCGCCCGGTATCTGAACGGACTGTATTTCGGAGCGCGGAACAGGACTACGGCAGAGGGAACAAAGTGGGAGACCGGGGAATTGCCGGAGACCCTTTTTGCCAGGGTGGCTCAGGCATATCACAGTGTGGAGGCAGTCTTATGCAGCTGATTGTTCTGAAACCAGTTCCCTGTGAACCCGAAGAGAGCAGGCGTCTGGACTGTCTGTGGAAAAGAGTGTCAGAAAACGCCGGTCAGCCTTACAGCTGTATCCTGACAGCGGAAAACCTGCGGCGTGAATTGCAGAAACCGCAGCAGCTGCGCTTCAGCAGGATTCTGGTGCTGGCAGCCATCGGCGGGACCGGCATCAATCTGGAACTGATGGCCATGCTCCGTGAAATCCGCCTTCATCCGATGTGCATGGAGGGAAGCATCAGCTGTCTGATTGTGGACGGAGGCGGCGAAGAAAGCACGAAATCCGTGGGAAAGCATATCGCATGGACCCTGAATATGGCCGGCTCGCTTCTGCCCGGCCGTCCGCTGACAGAAGGAACCGGATCCCTGATGAATCTGCAGGTACTCTCAGAGAGATGGCAAATCAGCCGGCAGGAAGCTTATGTGCGAAGTGCACAGGATCTGCTGCAGCGCCTGATGTCGTTCCAGAGACCGGGCTCAGAGGAAGAACAAACCGGGAAGGATGACTTCAGCAAAGAAAAACCGGCAGAAAAAGCAAAACTGCTGTGCCTGCATGCAAGCAACAAGAAAACCTCCAATACCCTCCGATTGTGGGGAAAGGTGCGCCGGCATCTGTCTCCGGACATCGATGTAAAAGAGATACCGCTTCGCAACGGAGAGATCCGGGACTGTATCGGATGTCATTATGATACCTGCATGTATTTCAGCCGCCAGTCCGGCTGCTATTTTGGGGGCACCATTGTAGAAGAAGTATACCCGGCGCTTGCGGAATGTGACGCGCTGGTTATGCTGTGTCCGAATTACAACGACGCCATAGGCGCC
>CADBNA010000454.1 GCA_902795835.1 uncultured Lachnospiraceae bacterium
GACTCCGGAAGCGACAGAAACACCTGCCCCGGAGGAGACCGAAGCATCTGTTTCCGATACGGCTGAAGAGCCTGCCTCCGAGCCGGCAGACACACCGACACCGGTACCGACGGAGACGCCTGCTCCCGAACCGACAAAAACCCCGATTGTGACCGTGGAACCTGCAGAAGGATCCAACTGGACAGCTCCTTCGGACGTAGAGCCCCTGACGGCGACGGCAGTGACAGAGGAAGAGGCGGCAGCCTCCGCGGCGCAGACAGAGGCCAGGAGACAGGAGGTTCTGGATGCCGTTGAGTTTTATCTGGCGACCGATTACTGGACATATGAAGAACTGATGGACCAGCTGAAGGCCGACGGCTTTTCTCACAGCGATTCTGTCTGGGCAATGAAACACTGCAGTGTGGAATGGGAGATTCCGGATGAAACGCCTGCAGCAGGAGAGCCGGATGCTTCCGGCACGGAGGGTGAGTAAACACCGGCACGCCGGAGAACGGGCTGGCGTCAGAAAAGATTGGCAATAAGACAGAGCGGGTTATTGCAAAAACAGGGGGGAGACTTGGGATGGAACTGAAGGAATGGAAGCTGGTAAAAAGTGAAATGACCGGGCATGTACATGCCAGCGGACGCGTGTATGGCGGAAGGGATCACGAAGAGGGAGACCGCATTCTTACATCTGCCGTGAAATCAGTTGTCCGGGAAGGAGATACTTTTGTCATTCAGACGGAGAATTCCGTCTATCACTGCTCCGCCGGTGAAAACAAGACACAGGACAGAGCCATATTCCGGGATTTCGGCATTGATCTGAAAAAATGACAGACGGTCAGAACTTATAACAGAAGAAAGAAGCAGCCGGCAGAACGGGATGACCGCAGGCTGCTTCTTTTTAGAGACGGCGGAATTACTGCGCTCTCAGCAGCTTTGCCAGTTCCTTTTCAATAAACTGCGTGCAGTACCACAGGGTTTCATAGTGAACAAACTGCAGGGCGTTTTTGTCCCACAGGAACTGAATATTCGGGGGGAATTCATCATCTCCGTCCCAGAATTCCATCCAGGCCGGGAAAAAATCAAAGACCGGAAGGATATAGCTGACATCTGCCCCCCTGGTTTTATGGCCGCCGAGAGTTTCGCAGGCAGCGCGAAGTTTTTCGAGCCGGCCGCAAAAAGGCGCCAGCATTTTTTCCGTGTAGAGGCGGTTTTGCGTGTGGCTGGCACCGATGATGCCGCCCAGGGCCGACAGGCTCTGCCATTCTCCTGTCAGGACAGGAGGAACCGGCTGTTCTCGGGAGTAGCAGAGCATATCGTAGATGGACATGGTTTCATCATTTCCGGCAGGCTGTTCAGATCCGGCCTGGAAAATGCGGCCGGTTTGTCTGTCTATCCTGTATTCTCTGTTCAGAAATCGGATGAAAATGCTGTCGTCCGTGGATTTCAGATGGAATTTATGGATGATCTGCTCCTGATCGCAGTCCAAAAAGAGTTTTCTTGCATCCTCTGACATCTGATCAAAATTGCCGCACATATGAAACTACCTCCTGAAAAACGGCAGGCCGCGTGTTCCGCGAAATTATAGCGTAAACGGAGGCAGAACGCAAGAGGAAGGATTTATTTGATGAAGAACAGCAAAAAAACAGGCAGCCGGAGAAGACAGGCTGTGCTGAAAAAATACGGCATCCTGCTCGCGGGAATGCTTTTACTGCTTCAGACACTGCCGGTGCCGGGGGATGACGGCACGGAAGCCTGGGAACCTGATGACGGCTCAGTTTTTCAGGAGCCGGAAGAAACCGAACCGGCAGAAGAGCCTGTGGTTGAAGAACCTGTGGTTGAAGAGCCCGTTGTGGCGGAGGAACCTGTAGTCGAAGAGCCTGTGGTGACGGAAGAAGCCGTGGGATCGGAGACCGCTGATCCTGCAGACCAGGATGCGGGGGCTGAAAGTGCCGGGGCACCCGCTGCGCCGGAAACGGTCGGGGCACCGCTGCAGGAGAGTGTGTCCGGCCAGGGAGAATCCGGCGGACTGGAAACGGAAGAGTTTCTGCAGGAAGAGACCGGATTGCTTCAGACGGAAGAAGTCATGAATCCGGAAGACGGGGGTACAGGCGGAGAGAGAAGCGGAAATGAAGACCCGGATGACAGTCTGGATACGGATACACTGCTTGCAAAATATGCAGAGGAATACGGTATAAGTGATTACCTTCCCTGGCTGTATGGCATTATGCTCAGTGAGAGCGGCGGTGTTTACCATCCGGACGGCGGCGGCCTGATGGGCATCAGCAATGCTTCCGGCGGTATCTCCATAGGCAGGGCGGCATCGGTCAGAGAGGGATGCCGCGTATTCAGAACGTGCCTCGACCGCGCGGATGCTTTCGGATGTGATCTGGATACGGCTGTGCAGGCCTACAATTACGGTATTTCTTTTGTGGATTATGTAGCTGTGCGGGGCGGGATGTATACGCTCGGGATCGCACAGAGTTTTGCCAGGGAGAAATCCGGGGGCGCAACGGTGTCTTTCTCTAACCCGATCGCTGTGGAAATAAACGGCGGCTGGATGTACCGGTATGGCTGTATGTTCTATGTGCCCTGCGTACATGCACAGATGAACGGGACGGACGACGCCATCGCGGAGATGAAGGAGCGTGAACCGGCATATATGCTGACGCTTCTGGACAACCGCATTGCTTCCGGCTGGCAGGAGCACACAGAGACTTCCGGTGATAAAGAAACAGCGCCGGGAAATGACAGAGAAAGCGCGGACCGGCTGCTTTTCTGGCTGCTGGGGAAGGCATTTGGCACGCCGAATCCTTCTGAGGCAGGGCAGGACCCGGCCGACAGTCTGGCTGTACTCACGAACTGCGGATTTGAAAAAGTATCTGTCAGATATGACGACGGGCAGTTATCCGAGGAAATCCGGTACGGCGATATCCTCCCCATGGCAGACGGGGTAGCAGTAAATGCCGGCGGGGATATCTGGTGGCGGCTCAATCCGGCTGGCAGGGACTGGCTGTTTACAGAGACGACGGCTTTGGATGCCGGAATTCCGGACAGTATCACCGGATACAGCCAGGGAAACGAGATCACTTTATACCGTTTTATGGGAGAGTATACAGAACCCGGACCTTTTGAAGACCTGCCGGGGGCGGTTCCTGCGGATGCGGAAAAGCCGCAGGGAACGGAAACCGGAAAAGACGGGGACAA
>CADBNA010000455.1 GCA_902795835.1 uncultured Lachnospiraceae bacterium
GCAGCCGCGCCTTCCAGGAACTGCGCAAACACCTCCGGACCGAAGGCCAGTGACAGCACGGCGCCGCCGACAGCAGAAGTTGAGGAATAGCGTCCGCCGATATAATCATCCATGAAAAAGGCCGCAAGATAATCATCACTCTTTGCCAGCGGTGAGGTCTCACTGGTTACGGCGATCATATGCCGGGCCGGATCCAGGCCGGCCTTTGTCAGGGCGTCCTTCACAAAGGATTCATTTGTCAGCGTCTCCAGTGTGGTGCCGGATTTGGATACCAGGATAAAGATGGCATGTGCGACATCCGTTTCTCTCAATACGGCAGCTGCATCATCGGGATCCACATTGCTGATGAATTTTGCTTCCATCTTGAATGTGCCGTTCGCTTTTGCCCAGTTTTCAAGCGCCAGGTACATGGCCCGCGGTCCCAGGTCGCTGCCGCCGATACCGATCTGAACAGCCGTCGTGAACCGCTCACCGGCCTCATTTACGATCTCGCCGGCATGTACTTTTGCGGCAAAAGCGGCGATCTTGTCCTGCTGTTCCTTATAGAATGCTCTCTTGTCCACGCCGTCCGCCATTACGGCTTCCCCCAGCTGCCCTCTTGTCAGCTGATGCAGCACCAGTCTTTTCTCACCGGTATTGATCATTTCCCCGTTGTACAGGGCTTCATATTTCTCCGTGAGCTGCGCTTCATCTGCCAGCTTTGCCAGCGCGTCCAGAATCCCGTCATCTACGGCCTTTGCCGCATAGTTGTAGGACAGTCCGCCGGCCATCGGCACGCAGTACTTCCGGACGCGGTCCGCACCGCCTTCTCCTGCCATTGCCTCTGTCAGCCTTACCGGTGCCGTCTTCTCCAGTGCCCGGAATGTCTCCAGTTCATTCAGATTTTTCCAGCTGATCATTCTTTTTCCTCCTTACTGAGGGGACGGTTACCTGTCCCACTTATCTGAGAGCGCGTTGATCTGGTCCGCGAATTTCGCAAGGTCTTTGTTTGTTCCGCCTTCATTATGCCGGATGACAGTCATCAACCTCTGTCCGGCTTCTACCAGACGGTCATAGATCGAACGGGCTTTTGCAGCCTGCGGTTTTTCCGCTTTCTCGATGCGGATGCCGGCCGGCGCCTCCAGGAGCTCTCCCGAGACAAGGTCAAACACTGCCCCGCTGAATGGCGCATATGCCTCGTACCCGAGCTCCTCATGCAGACGCTCGGCAAACAGGTCGGTCACGGCATCTTCGCCATGGGTAACAAAGACCCGGCGCGGTTTCTCACGGAAAGAAGAAGCCCATTTCATCAGGCCGTCGCAGTCCGCATGTCCGCTGATGCCCGGAAGCCTGCAGATCTCTGCCCTGACAGCAATCTCTTCGCCAAACAGCTTCAGGCTTTCACAGCCGTCCACCAGGGCCCGTCCCGGGGTTCCGACGGACTGGAACCCGACAAACAGGATCGTTGACTCCTGCCGCCACAGGTTATGCTTCAGATGATGCTTTACCCGCCCGGCGTCACACATACCGCTTGCGGACAGAATCACCTTCGGTTCTTCGTCCTCGTTGATCGCTATGGAGTCATCCGTTGTGATGGATATTTTCAGTCCGGGAAAGGCAATGGGATTGATTCCCTGGTCGACGAGCGCCTGTGCCTCTTCATCAAAGCAGTTGTGATAGTGCTTCTGGAATATCGTCGTTGCCTCATTTGCCAGCGGGCTGTCCACAAATACCCGGAAATTGCCGTGCCCCTGTACCAGATGCTCCTCTTTGATCTGCCGGATAAAATAGAGCATTTCCTGCGTGCGCCCCACGGCAAAGGAGGGGATTACCACATTGCCGCCGCGGTCAAACGTTCTCTGAATCACCTCCGCAAGAGCCGCCACATAATCCGGCGGCGCATCGTGCTTCCGGTCTCCGTATGTAGACTCCATCACCACATAATCCGCCTCTTCGGGATAAATGGGGTCCTTGATCAGCGGCTGATTCAGATTGCCGATGTCGCCTGAGAAAATGATTTTCCGCCGGGTATTTCCTTCTGTGAGAAGCAATTCGATACTCGCAGATCCCAGGAGATGTCCCGCATCAAAAAACCGGGCAGATATTCCGTCGCTGATCTGCAGTTCCTCTTCATACGGGACCGGTGACAGATGGGATACCAGTCCGATGGCATCCTGCATGGTAAACGCAGGCACGTATTCCTTCTCGCCGGATCGCTTCCCCTTGCGGTTGCGCCATTCGGCTTCAAATTCCTGGATATGCGCGCTGTCACGCAGCATAATGTCGCACAGCGCGGCAGTAGCGTCTGTCGCATAGACCGGCCCCCGGAATCCCCGGGCATAAAGCAGCGGAAGATTGCCGGAATGATCGATGTGCGCATGCGTCAGCAGGACAAAATCCAGTTCACCTGCAGGAACGGGAATCTCTTTATTCTCATAGATATTCTTTCCCTGTTCCATTCCGCAGTCCACAAGGAACTTTTTTCCGGCTGCTTCCAGATAATAGCAGCTTCCCGTTACTTCATGCGCTGCGCCGATAAAAGTCAGTTTCATTTCTTATCAGACCTCCTCACCGGTTCCGTCGTCTGTCATGGCCGTATCCTCCCCGCCAAGGGATGTCACCGGGTCCTTGCCGGGCGTCGGATCATAAATCTGCATTTCCGATGTGTCAATGCCGGCGGTTTCTTCCGCATCCAGAAGCGCCTCCGAGCGGATCTCCAGCGTGCCGAGGGTCAGATCAGCCCTGTCCCCGGTAAGCGGAGTCGGCTGATAGGTATTGTATGTTTCATCAGAAGAAATGCTGCACGGAATCGCCGTAAGCTCAGCGGTTTTATAATTGCGGTTTTCATCAACCGTTGCCTTGATCTGCAGAATGACCGTGTCGTATTCGGTCGGATAAGACTCGCCGCCATAGCAGAAGTAGCCCAGACTGTACACAATGGGGCTGTTCCTGTAGAATTCGACGCCCTGCATAACCTCTGACCCGTATCCGATCACAATATTGGCGCCTGCGTCGACGGCGGCGTGCGCCATGCGGATCTGATCGGCTGAAGGTGTCTCACCGGTATCCTCCGCCCAGTAAAATACCAGAACAATCAGATTGGTGCCCTCTCCCTTCAGGCCGTCTACCGCCTCCCTGATCAGATCCTCATCCGGATCATTGATGCCGGCCAGACCGATCTGCATTCCGTCCTTCTGCCAGGTGGCATAGAGACCCTCGCCAAAAGCCTTCATGCCGTTGGAATTCAGGGTATTGACCGTATCATCGAAGCCGGCTTCCCCGCAGTCCATTGTGTGAGGGTTGGCTACATTGACTGCCTCCACAGAGGCATTTTCAAAGATCTTGACATACTCCGTTGCGGCATTGTACGAGGATGCTGAAGACCGCGTTGCCTTCTGGTCAGAGAGAGCCGTATTCAGATCCGTGATCGTCAGGTCATCTTTTGCCAGAGTCTCCCTGACATTCTGCAGGAAATACTCCGCGCCGTACAGATTATAGGTCTGCTGAAAATAAGACAGCTGAGCCACATCCTCTGTCGGACCGAAGATGATATCTCCGGTGACGCCCAGCGTTATGTCTACAGGCGCCGCCAGCGGTGCGGCCGTCGGCGTCACCTGGGGCAGTTCTTCTGACGCCGCGCTCACGGCGGAAGATGCTTCTTCGCTTACGGCAGCCGTTTCCTTCGGCGTCCCGCCGCTTCCGCTCTGCCCTCTGCGGAGCACACCGCCGATCAGGCTCACCAGCAGAGAAAGGATCAGCAGGACAGCCAGTACGGCACTGGTCCAGAACAGCCGCGACACTTTTGTTTTCTGGGTGCGTATAATATTCCGGATCTTATTGAAATTATCTTCTGTCACGGGCTTTTCCCGGCGAAGCATGCTTTTGAGCAGCTTATCTGCTTTCTGCAGATCTGCCTCCCCGGTAATCCTGCTGCGCAGAGACTGCTGCGCGTTCCCGGATTTTCCCTTTGTATTTCCCGTCCGCTGCTTCCGCGAACCGCGAGCCTTGCCGCCCCTCTCCGTATTCCTGCTATCTGCCATATCTGCTGCCCTCGTTACATTCAATCAAAAGTACTCATAATAAAATAATTATATGACGAACCGGTAAAATCAGCAACTCAAATCTACGGGATCCACGCCCCGTCCGGCTTGATTTCACCGCTCAGGATTTTCTTATAGTCCTCATAGTTTTTCTGCAGAAGCTCCGGCGTATCCAGCTCATATGGGCAGTGTTCCTTACATTTCCCGCAATGTCTGCAGTTTTCTATCTTTTTCATTTCTTCCTGCCAGTAGGCATTTGTCCAGGCAGCAGAGGGAGCGCGCCGCACCATCAGAGACATTCTTGCGCACTGATTGATAATAATACCCTCCGGACAGGGCATACAGTATCCGCAGCTCCGGCAGAAATTCCCGGCCAGTTCTTTCCGGTCTTCCTCGATCACCTTCTGCAGTTCTTCCGTCATTACCGGTTCACTGTCCATAAAGGCAAGGAACTCCTCCAGTTCTGTTTCACGCTGCACACCCCAGATCGGAAGAGCCTCATACTGCAGGATAAATGCCATGGCTGCCGCCGAATTGCGGATCAGGCCGCCGGCCAGGCCTTTCATGCAGACGAAGCCCACCTGGTTTTTCCGGCAGAGTTCCACCAGGTCTTTTTCTGCTTCTCCTGCGATATAGGAAAACGGAAACTGCAGTGTCTCATACAGACCCGATTCCGCAGCCTCCCGGGCAACGCCGATCTTGTGCGCCGTAATGCCGATATGCCGGATCCGTCCCTCTTCTCTGGCCTGCAGCATACACTCGTACATCCCGCTTCCGTCACCCGGCCGGTAGCACTGGTCCGCACAGTGGAACTGATAAATATCCAGATAATCCGTCTGCAGCTCCCGAAGCGACGTTTCCAGATCCTTCCGGAAATCCTCAGGCGTTTTCGCCATGGTCTTGGACGCGATGTATACCTTTTCTCTCATCCCCGAAAAGGCCAGCCCCAGTTTGTGCTCACTGTCAGAATATGCCCTGGC
>CADBNA010000456.1 GCA_902795835.1 uncultured Lachnospiraceae bacterium
CGCCGGACTTGAAGGCTGCCTCGACTATAAAGTCGCTGCCCAGATCATCAAGAACGGCGGATACGCCACCTCCCCCACCTATGTGTCAGATCTGTGTGCGGTTATCGAACGATGGGATCTGACGCGGTTTGACATATAAATACACCCGGCTGTCAGAAATTAACCGTGTGCCTTTTCGTTTCGGCACTATCTTATCTTATATTCAGCAGCTCGGCGCTGAGCGTGTTCGTCTGGTGCTGAAGCGCTTCATAGAATCTTGCCATATGCAGTCCATCTGCCAGACCATGGTGCAGCAGTACCGTAACCGGCATCATAAGTCTGCCCCGAAAATCTTCCTCGTACTTACCCCAGGAGATTCTGGGATTGGAGTCATCTCCGACAGGCTGGACCAGTGCAGAATAGTGGAGCCATGGAATACAGGTTATGAAATACATTGCATTTACATCTTCATCCTCTTCCAGAACGCCTCTGGCCCGCACTGCTGTGCGCTGAGCCTGTGCAGCCTCAAAGAACTCCTGGAGCGGCATATGATGATACAGGGTACAATAACAGTAAGTCCCGTTTTCCAGTGCTTCTGTATGAGATGTGGGGCATTCATCATACTCCCATATCTCCTGTCCGATGATCCTCCGGCGGAATTCCGGCACCGAATCTGCAGCCAGCGCGGCTGCGTGCATAAATGCAAGATAGAACGACTTCTTTTTTTCATTACAAGCTTTTACCAGCATACCGACATCAATGTCTGCCGTCAAACCTGTATAAGGATTCGCAAGACTGCTGAAATACAAATAGTGCTCTTTTCTCTCATAGTTTTCAAGCTCAATTTTATAGCGTCCCATGCTTTGCCCCGCAGTATTCTCAGTTTATTATCACAGTATATATCCGGGAACGGATCTGTCCGTTTCCCGTAAAGGCACCTTTTCCATAATAACATCGAGTGAAGGTACCCGTCAATCTGTCCGGAATTTATAAGGAGGTATATTTCATGTCACTGAAAAAGACTGAAAATATCAACGAAAATAATATGGATCCCTCTGAATGCATGAATGAAACAGATAACAGAAACATATGCTTCCTCCCGGATGAACATTTTTTTATTCTTGACTCTGAACATCTGGACAGGACAGAGACCAGTTTTTTCGGTTTTTGTATTTCCGATGGAATTCTGATTGACGGTAACTCGAATCAGAAAATATCTGCCGAAAGTCTGAGCGGCTGCGGCGCATATATTTCGATCACCCGTTCAGAAAACGAAATCCTGATAAGGCAGGATTACCTTGGCTGTTATGGTCTCTATCTGTATCAGAGCAGCGATGGTTTTGTAATCAGCAATTCCTTTTACTATCTGCTTACCTATTTAAAGGGACGGAAGCTGACGATCAATACAGACTATGTAAATGCGATGCAGGTGGTTGAGCTGTGCAGCATGTTTTATTCCGAAACGATGATCAAAGAGATAGAAATGCTGCCGTCCAATGTTGTTCTGCATATAGATATTCCAAAGAAAGAACTGCAGACAGAAATCCTGCCGCACAAAGAAGAATCCGTGGATCTGGACTCCCGACCCGCTTTTCAGATCCTGGATTCCTGGTTTGACCGATGGACAACGTTTTTCAGGAATCTGCAGAAATGCACCGACAATATTCAGGTGGCACTCTCCGGCGGCTTTGACAGCAGAGTTACCTTTATGCTCGCTCTATGCTCAGGAATGGATTTGAACCGTGTCAGGATTAATTCCATAAAAGACAATCTGCACACACATGAAGAGGATTATCTCATTGCTGAAAAGATCGCAGAGCATTTTCATTTCAGGCTGAACAGTCATTCTCTGAAAGGAGCTCCCGTCAACTGCACAGCCAAAGATGTCTTTGACATGGCTCTGTATGGAAAACTTCCGTTCCATAAACAAATGTATTTCAAGTACAAAAAGAACACAAAAAAATATTATCTGGTTTCCGGTGCCGGCGGAGAAATGCTGCGCTCCTATTGGGATATGTCTGCGGATGAACTGATCGAACAATATGCAGAACGGATAAAATCATTTCCTCACCGGGTCAGGAAGGATCTGGATGCCTCTTTACACAGAATCTTTGACCGTACACTGGAAAAGCTTTCAGCAGACTGTGCCTCAGATGACATAAACAATGCCCTCTACCGGTATGTAAGATGCAGAAATCATTTTGGAAGAGCAATCGTTGAGGACAGCTGGATTAACCAGCTGCAGATTACACCGTGGATCGATCCGGAACTGGCTTTGCTGAAAAGACGAACCGATACGTTCAATGATGCAAATCTGCTTTATACATTGATCCTGGTCCGTTATTGTCCCGATCTGTTGTCTTTCCCGTTTGAAGGGGAGCGGGTTCTTTCCACGGATACCATCAAATATGCAGAAACTCTGAACATGAAATATCCCCGTGAAAGATCCGGAAGTGACAAGCTGGATTTTCATGAATCGTCTCTCATCGCACAGGATGAACGATCAAAGCATATAATAGGCAGGCCCTCTGTCATCTCAAACCGTCAGATGGAATCTGCCCTGAAGCATACAGTCGATCAGTCCATTTTCCGTGAAGCAAAGTCAGATCCTGTTTGGGATGCCTGTATCTGGCGTGCCGTAAAGAACTACTATGTCGAGAATTTTCATCCTCTTCGGTACTTCTATCCGAACATCGCCGCTTTTCTCGTCAGAGGCGCTCTTGATGGAAAAGAATCTTACAGCTGGTTCATCCATTGTCTGTCTTCCGAACTGGATCATGTCATAAAGGAAGAGCAACAGGGCTTTTCTCCTTCTAAAACACGCCCTGTTATCCTGCGCGACCGGATTGTTGTGATCAAGTTCCGGATAAAGAGCATACTGTATAAAATGCTCAGTATCATCAAATGCTTCTGATCGTCTGAAGGCCCGGGATGCAGAGCATCCCGGGCCTTCAGTGTTGTGTGCCTGTTTTTATTGCCTTGCTTTTCCGAGATAAGCCGCCTTTACCTGGTCATTGTTGGCCAGCTCTTCTCCGGTACCGGTCATCGTGATCCTTCCCGTCTCCATAACGTATCCCACGTCCGCCGCCTTCAGCGCCATATTGGCGTTCTGTTCGATCAGAAGAATCGTGACGCCCTGCTTGTTGATCTCGCGGATAATATCAAATACGCCCTGTACCACGATAGGCGCAAGTCCAAGGGACGGCTCGTCCATCATGATCAG
>CADBNA010000457.1 GCA_902795835.1 uncultured Lachnospiraceae bacterium
GCCCGGAGGCAGGGGATACCCTCTGTGTCCGCTGCTCCGCCGGTCCGAGCCTGCTCGTCTAAAACACCCGGGCCAGGTATGTCCCGGCTGTCTAAGACTCGGCCGGTCTCGGACACGTACTCGCCGGATGCGTCCCCAGAGGGTATCCCCTGCCTCCGTTTCAGGAATTAGTTTCAATATCGATAGTTTCTTATGAACATAGAAAGGAGTCCCATGTCCTCCATATCACCCTCCACTGATCCTGCATCCGCTGCCATCCTGCGTCGCATCCGGGACCTGGGCAGCCGCACGCCTGGCATTGCGGGCTTTGCCGGCGGCCGTCCGGCGGCCGTCATGATTCCGCTCATCGAAAGCGGCGACGGCCTGCAGATCCTCTTTGAGCAGAGGGCGACCGGCCTGAAGCGGCAGCCGGGAGAGATCTGCTTTCCGGGAGGAGGAATAGAGCCGGGAGAGAACCCTGCCGCAGCAGCCGTAAGGGAGACTGCAGAGGAATTGTGTACAGGCGCAGATCAGATTCAGATCCTTGCAGAGCTGGACGGCGTGATTGGGCCAACGGGAGCGCCCGTCTGGTCTTTTGCGGGGCTCCTGAAGGGATATAAGGGAACCTGGTCCGCGAATGAGGTGGCAGAGACGTTCACAGTCCCTGTGAAGTGGCTGCTGGAACATGAGCCCGAGGTGTACATGACCCAGCTGATCACGGTCCCCGGTGATGATTTTCCCCATGAGCTGGTGCCGGGAGGACGTGACTATCCCTGGGCCAGGAAGAAAAATCCCATCTGGTTTTACAGATACGGAGACAGGGTGATCTGGGGCCTCACGGCAAACATTCTGACCCGTTTTCTGATGCTGATAAAAGACAAGGACTGACAGTCCATCAGTTAAGACATAAAGGAGTACTGAAAATGAACAATCTCGAACAGCTGAAACCGGAGGACGTATTTCGGTTCTTTCGCGAGATCTCTGCGATTCCGAGACCGTCAGGACAGGAGAAAGCCATCAGTGACTATATCGTATCCTTTGCGCGGGAGCGGGGGCTGGAATGGCACCGGGATGACCTGAACAATGTGATCATCGTAAAAGAAGCTTCAGCCGGATGCGAAGACCGGCCGCCTCTCATTCTCCAGGGCCATATGGATATGGTCTGCGAGAAGGATCCCGACTGTGGGAAGGACATGTTTACTGAGGGACTGGATCTGGCGGCAGACGGAGACTGGCTGTACGCAAAAGGTACGACGCTGGGGGGAGATGACGGGATTGCCCTCGCCTATATCCTGGCATTTCTGGATGACGGGACGCTGCAGCACCCCAGACTGGAAGCAGTATTTACAGTCGGAGAGGAAGTGGGTATGGACGGCGCCCATGGCATTGATCTGTCACCGCTGAAAGGCAGCACGATGCTGAACCTGGATATGGAAAACGAGGGACAGCTGCTGGCCGGCTGCGCCGGCGGCGGCAGGGTTGAAATTCTGCTTCCTGCAAAGCGGGTCGGCAATGACGCCCCCAGACAGGTTGTATTTCTTCATGGCCTGCGGGGCGGTCATTCCGGGGCTGAGATCGATAAAGGACGCGCCAGCGCGACCTGCCTTCTGACCCGGGCATTGCGGGAGTGCATCACGGATATTCCCTTTGACCTGACTGCAATGGCAGGCGGCAGCAAAGATAATGCCATCACCAGGGAGGCGGCGGCTGTGCTTGCTGTACCGGCCCCGCTGCAGGGAAAACTGGAGGAAAGGATCCGCGGACTCTGTCAGATATTCCGGAAAGAATACGCGGCAGCAGATCCGGATATCATTCTGGAGGTGCTTTCCGACCCCGACAGGCTGCCCGCCGAAATACGCGGCCTGCTCTATGCCGATCTGACACACGAGGATGTAAATCTGTACAGCCTGACAGGGGAGGATACCCGGACGGCCCTTCTTCTCCTGACGTCTCTTCCCCAGGGAGTGATCCGGATGAGCGACCGGATCCCCGGACTGGTTGAAACCAGCCTGAATCTGGGAATAACAGCACTGGATAGCAAGGGACTCCATCTGTCATACAGCGTGAGAAGCTCCGTTGGCAGTGCCTATGAAGAACTGGCCGGCCGCCTCGGGTTCATCGGAGCGCAGCTTGGGGCACACGTCAGCCGGAGGGCAGAATACCCCGCCTGGGAATTCAACCAGTCGTCGCCTCTGCGGGAGCATATGAGCGCGGTCTATGAAGAGATGTTTCATAAAAAAGCCCGCGTCGAGATGATCCATGCAGGCGTGGAATGCGGCCTGTTTTCCGCAAAGATTCCGGGGTTTGACGCGGTAGCCACAGGCCCCGACATCCTGGATATCCACACACCCCAGGAGCGCATGTCGATCTCATCCGTACAACGCATGTACCAGTACCTGCGTCAAGTGATTCAAACCTGGAGATAGATAATAGATACCAGAAATGATTACAGCGCCAAAAGACATGAACCCACGCATGCGCGTTCGTAAGTGGACGAAAAGACCTGGGGTGGACAGAATTATGGAAACACAAAGTTCGGAGCAGACCGTAATCTGCTTTTGGTGACTGATGCTGCCATTAACCAGCCGGTACGGAAGCGGGAACCATCCCTGTGACCGCATTCGTCGAGCACGTGTCTGAGACCGGTCGAAGCTTAGATGGTCACGGAATCCCTTCCGTGAGCATCATAGCTGAGCAGGCTCAGGCCGGCGCAGACAGCGGAACAGGGATGGTTCCCGCCTCCGGGCCGGCGTCCGAATTATCAAACAAAAGACCTCATAAAGCAGAAAAGGAGCACTATGGACATTAGCAGAAAAATAGCCGGGGAACTGCAGGTAAGACCCGCGCAGACAGAAGCCGCCATCCGCCTGATTGATGAAGGATGCACGATCCCGTTCATCGCCCGTTACCGGAAGGAAGTCACCGGATCTCTCAATGATGAACAGCTGAGGACCCTGCACGAGAGGCTTCTGTATCTTCGCGGCCTTCTCGAACGAAAAGAAACGATTCTCACGTCCATCGGAGAACAGGGAAAGCTTACAGACGAGCTGCGCGCAGCCATTGAAGAAGCGGAAACCATGGTGGCACTCGAAGACCTGTATCTCCCATACCGGCCAAAGCGCCGTACGCGGGCTACGATCGCAAAGGAAAAAGGTCTGGAGCCCCTGGCCGACCTGATCCTCGGGCAGGAGTCCTCCCTCCCGCCGCTTGAAGAGGCAGAGGCTTTCGTGTCGGAAGAAGCAGGCGTGTCAACACCGCAGGAAGCCGTCGCCGGCGCGGGAGACATTCTGGCGGAGCGTTTTTCCGAAGACGCCGATATCCGTTCCGGAATCAGGAGAATGACACGGAACAGCGGGCTGCTTATCTCCCAGGCAAAAGATCCTGAAGCAAAATCCGTATATGAGATGTACTACTCCTTTGAGGAGAAGCTCTCCGGCATCAGCGGATACCGTGTTCTTGCCATCAACCGGGGAGAGAAGGAAAAGATCCTGACAGTAAAGATTGAAGCGCCGGCAGAGGAAATCCTCCGCTGGATGGAGAAACGTATCATCCGCACCGGCAATCCGGATACGGAAGCCGTCCTGCGTGACATCATCCGGGACAGCTATGACCGCCTGATTGCCCCGTCTGTTGAACGTGAGATCCGGAATGAACTGACAGAGTCGGCGGAAGACGGCGCCATCGGCGTCTTCGGAAAAAATCTGAAACAGCTGCTGATGCAGCCGCCGATTGCCGGCCAGACCGTTCTGGGCTGGGATCCCGCATTCCGCACGGGATGCAAGCTGGCCGTTGTAGACGCGACAGGCAAAGTGCTGGACACGACGGTCATTTATCCGACCGCTCCCACTACGCCGGCAAAGATCGCTGCTGCGAAGGAGACGCTGAAAAAACTGATCCGGAAATACCGGATAACCCTGATTTCCGTAGGTAACGGGACGGCTTCCCGGGAATCTGAGCAGATCATCGTCGAACTTCTGAAGGAAATCCCGGAAAAAGTGCAGTATGTGATCACGAATGAGGCCGGCGCCTCCGTGTATTCCGCCAGCAAGCTTGCAGCAGAGGAATTCCCGCAGTTCGATGTCGGACAGCGCAGTGCGGCTTCCATTGCGCGAAGGGTACAGGATCCGCTGGCGGAGCTGGTAAAGATCGATCCCAAATCCATCGGAGTGGGACAGTACCAGCATGATATGAACCAGAAAAAGCTCGGCGAAGCCCTGGGAGGCGTGGTGGAAGACTGCGTTAACCGCGTAGGAGTGGATCTGAATACGGCTTCTGCGCCGCTTCTGGAGTATGTTTCCGGCATTTCAAAACAGATCGCGAAGAACATTGTCGTATACCGCGAAGAGCATGGACGTTTTCAGAACAGGGCGGAGCTTCTGAAGGTGCCGCGCCTCGGCCCGAAAGCCTATGAGCAGTGCGCCGGTTTCCTGCGCATTATAGGGGGCAGCGATCCGCTGGATGCCACAGCTGTCCATCCGGAGAGCTATGCGGCGACGCGGGAGCTGTTAAAAAGGGCAGGCATTACTCCCCAGCAGGTTCTGGAGCGCACGCATGCGGTAAAATTGCGCGATTTCGTTGCGGGCGGAACGACGGATAAAAACCAGATGCGCAGAAATATTGAAAATTTCCTGCGCACCACCGCCGCGGACCTGGAGATTGGCGAGATTACCCTGCGGGACATTGTGTCCGAACTGATCCGCCCCGGCCGCGATCCCAGAGAGGACATGCCAAAGCCTGTGCTTCGCAGCGATGTCCTGGAGATGAAAGACCTTCAGCCGGGAATGATTCTGAAGGGAACCGTCAGAAATGTGATTGACTTCGGCGCCTTTGTGGATATCGGCGTTCATCAGGACGGCCTGGTGCATATTTCCCGGATGAAAAAGGGAAAATATGTAAAGCATCCGCTGGAGGTAGTCAGTGTGGGTGACGTCGTAGAGGTAAAGGTTGTAAGTGTTGACATGGAAAAAAAGAGGATTGCGCTCTCGATGATACTGTGACTGCAGAGATTTTTTGATTAGACGTTGCTCTCACAGAAGAAAAAGAATATAATCCAGAGTGTTATTGCGAATTTATTCAAAAATCAGAATACAGAGACAAACGGAGGTATTGACATGGAAACGATAAGAAGAGCCGGTATATGCGCTCTGCTGACAGGAACGATGCTGACAGCCATGCTGTCCGGGTGCGGAGAAAAGAAAGCCGACGGCACGGCTGCGGCGCTGACCATAGGCGATGAGACCGTAAATATCGGCACGGCGGATTTTTATCTTCGCTATCAGCAGGCGGAATCTACGGCGATGCTCATGAGCTATGGCATGATGCAGGAGGGCGGCTCTTTCTGGGACAACGAGTACGCTGCGGCCACCAGCTCTGAAGAGGCGCAGACTTACGGCGACAACATGAAGGAATCCGTGCGGGATTCGATTGTGGAGGCTGTGCTGCTCCGCCAGCACTTTGACGATTATGATGTGGAATTCCCGGCTGACCTGGAGAGCGCTGCTGCAGATGCGGCCGCGGCCGTTATGGAAGCCAACGCAGACGCACTCGCCGAAATCGGAACGACCCAGGCGGATGTGGAGGAGGTGCTTCGTCTGCTCACCTATCGTCCGCTGATGTTCGAGGCGGTTACAGCCGATACGGACAAAGAAGTGTCGGATGAAGAGGCTGCGCAGACCACCATCAGCTATGCCCGCGCTTCGCTGAAAACGACGGATCCCGAGACCAATGCCCAGGTCGATATGGATGAGGAGCAGAAGGGCGTCCTGCACACCGAGCTCACGACGCTGCTGGAACAGCTCAAAGAAGGCAATGATCCGGAGGCGGATATCAGTGCTATGGCAGAGGAAATTGACAGCGAGAATATCATGGCGTCCAGCCGTACGTACGGGAGTGATGACACGACGCTTCCGGATGCAGTGAAGGAAGCGGCGGCAGCCCTGGAAGACGGCCAGGTATGCGATGAGGTCATTGATACCGGAGACTATTATTATATCGTCCGTCTGGATCATCTGTTTGATGAGGAAAAGACAGAGCAGCAGAAAAAAATAATCATTGCCCAGCGTCAGCAGGACGACTTTAACGCAAAAATTGAGGAGTGGAAAGAGGCTGCCGGCGTAAAAGAGGAAGAGGCCTGGAAGAAGCTGGAGATCACGGACACACATGCCTATACGATGAAGATGCCTGAGATGACAGAAACCGCATCCTCCGCTGCAGAAAGCACTTCCGCCGCTGAGAGCACCTCCGCTGTTTCAGCATCAGAAGCAGATGAGAGCAGCGTTTCCGCATCTTCCGCCGCCGAGAGCACTTCCGCGGCTTCCGCATCGGAAGCGGGTGAGAGCAGTGTTTCCGCTTCCTCTGCAGAGGAGAGCACTTCTGCTGTCTCTGCATCAGAAGCAGGCCAGAGCAGCGCAGCCTCTTCTTCTGCAGAAGACAGCACTTCCGTTTCCGCGGAGAGTGAGAGTGCGGCATCTGCTTCTTCGGCAGAATAATCAGTCATAAGAGAGGAATGGTTGTATGACCCGTGAAGAGTTTCGGTCGCTGACAGAAGGGCAGATCGTTCTTCTGGACGGCGCAACGGGCACAAATATGATGAAAGCAGGCATGCCCCGGCATGCCTGTGCCGAGGCGTGGATACTGGAGCATCCGGAAGCCATACAGTCACTGCAGGCGGCCTATGCGGAAGCCGGAAGCAATATTGTGTACGCGCCTACTTTTTCCGCAAACAGGATCAGTCTGGCCAAACACCACCTGGAACAGGATGTGGAGAGGCTCAATGCCGGGCTCGTCAGGCTTTCCAGGGAAGCTGTCGGCTCCGATGTGCTGGTCGCCGGCGACATGACCACGACCGGTGAGATGCTGGATCCCCTGGGCGACCTGACGGAGGAGGAACTGTTCGAGGCGTACCGCGAGCAGGCACTGTTTCTGGACCGCGCGGGGGTGGATCTGTTTATCGCCGAGACGCTGATGTGTGTGCAGGAGGCGGAGACAGCCCTGCAGGCGGTGCGCAGTGTCTGTGACAAGCCGTTTATGTGTACGCTGACCGTGCAGGAGAACGGCCGTGCCTGGTTCGGGGGAAGCGCTGCGGAACTGGCAGAAAAGCTTTCCGCCGAAGGCGCTGATGCCGTGGGCGTCAACTGCTCCGGAGGCCCGGAACAGATGCTGCCCGTCATTGTAGAGATGGTGGCTTCTGCCTCTGTGCCTGTGATTGCCAAGCCGAATGCCGGACTTCCCGTCACGGATGGCAGCGGCAATTCGGTTTATACAATGGGCGCTGAGGAATTTGCAGGGCACATGAAGCGGATTGCGGAAGCCGGCGCGAGAATTATCGGAGGCTGCTGCGGAACCACCCCGGAGTATATCCGGAAATGCCGGGAGATAAAGGAGCTCCGCCATGTACAATGACCTGCTCACCATCGGTCCCGTAACACTGCATACTTACGGCCTGATGACGGCAATCGGCATCATTTCCGCCTATCTGACTGCGGAAGCTGCCGCAAAAAAGAAACATCTGGATGCGGAGCAGATTTTCGGCCTGGTGATTTCCTGTCTCATATTCGGCTATGCCGGGTCAAAACTGCTCTATCTTCTTACCGTTCTTCCGCAGCTGCTCGCGGATCCCTCTCTGTGGAGAGAGTCTCTTTCCACAGGATGGGTTGTCTTTGGCGGGCTGCTGGGCGGCATTTTCGGGGGCTGGATTTTCTGCCGGCGGAAAGGGCTCCCCGCCTGGAAATTCTTTGATATCGGCATGCCAAGCGTCGCTCTTGCCCAGGGCTTCGGGCGGATCGGCTGTTTTTTCGCCGGCTGCTGTTACGGTGTCGAGACAGACAGTCCTTTTTCCATTGTTTTTTCCCATTCGGATTTTGCGCCCAATCATGTTCACCTGGTTCCCACGCAGCTGCTGTCGGCGGCAGGGGATTTTGCTCTGGCGCTTTTTCTGTGGTTCTGGGATCGGAACCGCAAGAAGAAGGACGGTGAGGTAACGGCACTGTATCTGATTTTGTACAGTGCGGGACGGTTTCTGATCGAGTTCTGGCGCGGTGATCTGATCCGCGGCGCCGTGGGACCGCTGTCCACTTCCCAGTTTATCGCTTTGTTTACGCTGGCGGCGGGAATCATCCTGTTTGCCTTGCGGCGGCGGGTGCAGACACTTTGAAATGAGGTATTTTATGATGAATGAGAATACAAACGGGCAGGAGAGCCGGGGAAAGGGCCTGGATGCCGACCGGCTGCTGGACGCATTGCAGGAGAGCTACGGGGAACATCCTGAAACAACCCGCATGAATGTTCAGAATATCCTGAACCGCGATCTGCTGACGGACATTCTGGAGAAGCTCCGGGAGATCCTGTTCCCTGGCTTTTATGACCGGAGCCGCATCCGGGGGGAGTACGTCCGCTTTATCGCCGGAGAGAAGCTGGAGTACGTCCAGCATCATCTGACAAAGCAGGTGTCGATTGCCCTTGGCACCGAGGAGCTGTGCGTGGACTGCGAGCGTTCTGTGCTGCAGAGCAGGGCGGAAGCGCTGGTAAATGATTTTCTGAATCGGCTGCCGGCACTCCGGGATGTCCTGGCGACAGATGTACAGGCCGGATATGACGGCGACCCCGCGGCCTACAGCACGGATGAGATCATCCTCAGTTATCCCGGACTGACGGCCATCACCACATATCGGATCGCGCATGAGCTGTGGATCCGGAAGATCCCGCTGATTCCCCGTATTATGACGGAGTATGCTCACAGCAAAACCGGCATCGACATTCACCCGGGGGCGACGATCGGGCGGTACTTTTTTATAGACCACGGCACCGGAATTGTCATAGGCGAGACGACGGTTATCGGCGACAATGTCAAAATCTATCAGGGCGTGACGCTGGGCGGTCTCTCCACCAGAAAAGGACAGGCCCTCAAGGGGACCAAGAGGCATCCCACGATCGGAAACAATGTTACGATTTATTCCGGCGCGTCCATCCTCGGCGGCGAGACGATTATCGGCGACAATGTGACGATCGGCGGCAATACGTTTATCGTGACATCTGTGCCGGCGGATATGCGCGTCAGCGCGAGAGCGCCTGAACTGGAATATTCACACGGACCGGTAGAGCACCCCGAAGACTACAGTGACTGGGTCATCTGAAATATGAAGAAGAATTACAAAATGACGGTCAGCTACGACGGCACCCGCTATTTCGGCTGGGAGCACCAGCCCGGACAGCCCATGACCATACAGGGGAAGCTGGAGACGGTTCTCACCCGCATGACCGGCGCACCGGAGGACCAGCCGGTCACGGTGATCGGCGCGGGACGAACGGATGCCGGGGTGCACGCCAGGGCGCAGACTGCCAATGTGCTGCTGGATACGGATATGTCCGAACAGGAAATTCAGGACTACCTGAACCGCTACCTGCCTGAGGATATCAGCGTGGATGAACTGAAGATCTGCGCGGACCGGTTTCACAGCCGCTTCAAAGCTGTCGGAAAGACATACTGCTATTCCTTCTACTGCGGAGAGGCAAAACCTGTTTTTGACAGGAAGTATGTGACAGTACTGGAAAAAAAGCCGGATGTGGAGCGGATGCGGCAGGCGGCTGCTTTTTTGACAGGGATGCATGATTACAAGTCATTCTGCGGCAATTCCCATATGAAAAAATCCACCATCCGCGTGGTGGATCAGATAGAGATCAGGCAAAAGGGCCCCTATATCCGGCTTGTTTTTCACGGGAACGGATTCCTTCAGAATATGGTGCGCATCATGACGGGCACCCTTCTGGAGGTCGGCGAAGGAAAACGGGCGCCGGAAGAGATGCCTGCGCTTCTGGAAGCCCGTGACAGACGCCTTGCCGGTCCGACAGCCCCGGCAAAGGGGCTGACGCTGATGAAGGTGGAGTACTGAAAAGCTTCTGGCTGAAGCTGCATTCCGCAGAAGCGGGATTTTCAGAATGAAGCGGATGTTTCCGGACGAAGCGGATGCTTCCGGACGAAGCGGGGGCCTCCGGACGAAGCGGATGTTTCCGGACAAAGCGGGGTTCTCAGACCAGCGTGAGACGCGTGACATGGGCGCGGACGAGCACCGGCGCAAGCAGCGATGCAGACAGGATGCCGCAGGCTCCCTGCACGGCATTAAAGGGAATCTCCGACAGTGACAGGACCGCGGCTGAGAGCAGTCCCGGACCGTTTGGAGAACCGGTCATGAATACCACAATCAGGATGTTGTACAGGAAATAGCCGGAAATCATCACCGCTTCTCCGGCCAGGCCGGCTGTGATCAGGGCAGGGACGGACAGAGCCGTATGACGCCTGAAGCGCGCGGAAATCTGCCGGAAAACAGAGGACGCTGCGGCAGCAGTCAGGTATTTGATCACAAAGGTGCCGGGCACCCAGACAGCATAGCCGCCCAGAAAATCCGACAGCGCGGAGCCGATTCCCGCTGCCAGTCCGCCGTAGACCGGCCCCAGAAAGATGCCGGCCAGAAGGACCAGGCCGTCTCCCAGATGGATGTAGCCAAAGGCGGGTGTCTGGATTTTCAGAACGGAAGTGGCAAGAAGTGTAAGGGCGGCAAACATTGCCGTCGTGACCAGACGGGTCGCGGAAGGCTCTGCGGCATTCTTTTTTTTCATAACATAATTCCTCTCACATTCTACCTGGAGTTCTTCGAAGAGAGCGTTCAGATTTGTCAGCTATTATACTCCGATTTTTCCATTAGTAAATGCTCATATTTCAGCATCAGCAGATATTGGTGTTCTGGTTACGGGCTGGCTGCGGAGACATGTATTGTCTCTCCGCAGGGCTTTGCGTGCGTAAAGGCGGGTAAAAATGAGTAGAGAAATTCTGTGGGTTCTGCATGTGCTGTTCTGGGCCAAAGACGCAGAGGAACTGTCCGGGCTGCTCTCTGCGGATCCGGGGGAGAAAGCAGCGATTGCCGAAGATTTTGAGAGGCTGATTGCCGGAAGCGATCCGGACTGGGCTGTTCCCCTGTGGGAGTCTGCTTTCGCAGATCCCTCCCGTACACTTCTGAACGCAGATACCCTCTCTGTGATTCGCAGATATGCCGATGAAGGGGTGCGCGCGTCGGACCCCTCACAGCCGGCAGATTATATCGGCTATGAGACTGACTTCTGCCTGCTTCTTCTGGACAGGTACGGGGATGAGGGAGATACCGGCAGGCATTTCAGATCATTTCTGGAGGACCATTTCCGGATGCTGCTGACCGGCGTATTCTGCCGGATAGCAGAGAAAGCCGGTTCCTTGTGTTTCCGGAATCTGAGCAGGGAGGTTCTCGGGTGTGCCGGAATTGCAGCGGCACCGGAAGAACCGGAGGCAGTACCGGAAGAACGGA
>CADBNA010000458.1 GCA_902795835.1 uncultured Lachnospiraceae bacterium
TCAGGAGAAACTGGCCGAGGGACTTACATGGATGTCCCAAAGAGAAGGTCCCTATCTGGTTCACTGCACGGAAGGAAAGGACCGGACGGGTTTTGTGTGTATTCTGCTGGAGGCGCTCTGCGGCGCATCGTACAGCGAACTCGAAGAGGACTACATGCTGACTTATGACAATTATTACGGGATTAACAGACAGACCGATCCGGACAGATACAATACGATACGGAGAAAGAACCTGGATGTCATGCTGAATGCGATTGTGTCCGACAGTAATGTCGACATCACCGCCGCCGATCTGTCTGTCTGTGCCGAAGAATATCTGCAGCGCATCGGCGTAGAGGAAGAAACTATAGAAATCATACAGGAAAAGCTGCAGGACCGAAGCAGTGAGGCAGAGGCGGCGTAAAGCGAGGCGGGGTGGCTCACCCCGCCTTACGCCTCACTGCAGATTCGTGTACCCCATCAGTGCCTTGTCCACTTCTTTTGCGGCGCTGCGCCCTTCTGCTATGGCCCATACCACAAGAGACTGGCCCCGATGCATATCTCCGGCCGTATAGATATGGGGTTTTGATGTCGCGTGGGCACCCGGAGCTGTCTTTACATTGGTCCTCCCGTCTGTTTCGACGCCGAATTCTTTGGTTACGTATTGTTCGCTCCCCAGGAACCCGGCCGCGATCAGGACCAGCTGGGCCGGGACGGTCCGCTCGGTTCCTTCCGCCGGGACCATTCTCATCCGGCCGCTTTTTTCATCCTTCTCCGGTTTCAGTGAGACCAGCACGGCCTGTTTCAGATTGCCTTTTCTGTCTTTGATGAATTCTCTGACTGTCGTCTGGTAAACGCGCGGATCCGCCCCGTATTTCCAGATGGCTTCTTCCTGGCCGTAATCCGTCTTCAGCACCTTTGGCCATTCCGGCCACGGATTGGATGGCAGCCTGCTTTTCGGCGGTTCAGGCATCATCTCCAGCTGGGTCACTGTTTTCGCACCGAGCCGGATGCAGGTGCCGACACAGTCATTCCCTGTATCGCCGCCGCCGATCACGATCACGTCTTTGCCATATACCAGCTTTTCCGGCGCTCTGTCAATGAACCAGCGGGATGTATGATCTGACCTGCCGGATGTTTTCCGCCTGCCGTTCTTTCCTTTTGCTCCCGCAGATTGATTCTGCGGCAATGCCAGTTCCCCGTCCAGAAGCCGCTTCGTAACGGTTCCCAGGAAATCCACTGCGAAATAGATTCCCGCCGCATCCCTTCCCGGAACCGGAATGTCCCTGGGGCTGGAGGCGCCGCAGGCCAGGATAATGCCGTCATATTCTTTTTCGAGATCGGCTGCCTTTAAATCTCTCCCCACGTCTATGCCTGTCAGAAACCGGACACCGGCCTGTTCCATCATGGCAATACGCCTGTCGATGACCGATTTATCCAGTTTCATATTCGGGATGCCGTACCGGAGCAGTCCGCCGACCCGGTCTTTTCGCTCATAGACCGTAACCTCGTGCCCCCTCCGGCTGAGCAGCTGTGCCGCAGCCAGACCGGCAGGACCGCTTCCGATCACGGCCACCTTTTTGCCGGTCTTCTCAGAAGGTGTCTCTTCCTGTGCCAGCCCGTGTGCAAAAGCGTACTCGATCACTGCTTTTTCGTTTTCCCTGGTGGCGACAGGGGCGTCATGCAGCCCGCAGGTGCAGGCCGCCTCACAGAGAGCCGGACATACCCGGCTGGTGAACTCAGGGAAGCTGTGTGTAATCGAAAGCCTCCGGTAGGCCTGTTCCATCCTTCCTCTGAAAACCAGGTCATTCATCTCCGGCACCAGATTGTGAAGCGGGCACCCGGATGCCATCCCCGCAATCATAACACCGCCCTGGCAGAAGGGCACGCCGCAGTCCATGCATCTGGCTGCCTGTGTCCGCTGCTCGGGCAGAGGAAGCGGCAGATGAAACTCCAGGAAGTCCTGTGTCCGCTGCTGCTCGTCCCTGACCGGTCCGTCCATTCGTTCATATTCCAGAAAACCGGTTGACTTACCCATTATGCACCTCCAACAAACTGCCTGAAGGCTTCTATCTTTGCTTCTTCAGGATCTGCACCGCTCTCCTCGTTTTCGGCGATCAGCCGGAGAATCTCTTTGTAATCCGTCGGGATGATCTTCTTAAAACGCGGAACATATTCCCCGAAGTTTTCCAGAATCTCCCGCCCTTTTTCGGAGCCGGTGTGATTCACATGCGCTTCAATGATCCTCCGGAGCTGGGCGCGGTCCGTCTTCGTCTCAACATTTTCCATCTCGACCAGCTGCTTATTCAGGTTCCTGTACAGCCGGTTCTCCTCGTCCAGAACGTATGCGGTCCCGCCGCTCATACCCGCCGCGAAATTCTTTCCGACAGGCCCGAGCACAACCACACAGCCGCCCGTCATATACTCGCACCCGTGTTCTCCGATGCCCTCCACCACGCAGACGGCTCCTGAATTCCGGATACAGAAACGCTCACCGGCCATGCCTGCTATATAGGCTTCCCCGGATGTTGCGCCGTACAGGGCTACGTTGCCTATAATAATGTTTTCCCGGGGATCATATGCGGCCTCTCCGGGAGAACGGACCACCAGTTTTCCGCCGGAAAGTCCTTTTCCGAAATAGTCATTGGAATCTCCCGTGAGTTCCAGCGTCAGTCCTCTGGGGATGAAAGCGCCGAAGCTCTGTCCCCCCGAACCGGAACACCTGACCCGGATCGTGTCATCACTGAGGCCTTCCGGATGACGCCTGGTGATCCTCTCTCCCAGAAGCGTCCCGAACGCCCTGTCCGTATTGCCGACCTCTGTACAGATCTCTGACTTCTCCCCGGTCTCAACAGATCTCTGCACATCCGGTGAAGCGATCAGGATGGCTTCGTCTTTGGTATTTTCAAACTTGAAATCATACCGGTATTCGGGATGGAAAAATGATTTTTCTCTGTCTGTTCCCGACATGTCCAGGAGAATCCTCGACATGTCCAGGCGTTTCTGCCTATCGGACAGGTCATCCCTGACCTTCAGCAGATCGGTTCTGCCCACAAGCTCATCCAGGGACCTGACCCCCAGGGAAGCCATGATCTCGCGAAGCTCTCTCGCGATAAAGAGCATGAAATTCTCCACATACTCCGGTTTTCCGGAAAATCTCCTGCGAAGCGCCGGGTTCTGCGTGGCTACACCCATGGGGCAGGTATCCGACTGGCAGACACGCATCATCACGCAGCCCAGCGTAATCAGCGGTGCCGTCGCAAACCCGAATTCTTCTGCCCCCAGAATGGCGGCAATGGCAACATCCCTGCCGCTCATCAGCTTCCCGTCCGTCTCGATCACCACCTGATTCCGCAGGCCGTTGGCCACCAGTGTCTGGTGCGTCTCCGCCAGTCCGAGTTCCCAGGGAAGACCGGCGTTATGAATGGACGAGACCGGGGCGGCGCCTGTACCGCCGTCATAGCCGGAGATCAGGACCACGCCGGCGCCTGCCTTGGCAACACCGGCCGCCACGGTTCCCACCCCTGCCTCTGATACCAGCTTTACGGATATGCGTGCCCGGCTGTTGGCTTTCTTCAGGTCATAGATCAGCTGCGCCAGATCCTCGATGGAATAAATATCGTGATGCGGAGGCGGCGAGATCAGGCTGACACCAGGCGTGGAATGTCTCGTCTTCGCGATCCAGGGGTATACTTTCCGTCCGGGCAGATGGCCGCCCTCCCCGGGCTTGGCTCCCTGCGCCATCTTGATCTGTATTTCTTTTGCGCTCACCAGATACCGGCTTGTCACGCCGAACCTGGCGCTGGCCACCTGCTTGATGGCTGAGCTGCGGTCACAGTCCGTTCCCGCTGACTGGATGCGTTCCACGCTCTCTCCCCCCTCGCCGCTGTTGGACTTGCCGTGCAGATGATTCATGGCAATGGCCAGGGTCTGATGGGCTTCCTCCGAGATGGACCCGTAGGACATGGCGCCTGTTTTAAAACGTGTGACGATCATCTCCTCACTTTCCACTTCTTCAAGCGGAATGCCTTCTTCCGGATAAACGAATTCCAGCAGGCTGCGGAGATACCCTGTCTGTTCCGCGTTGACCATCTCCGTATACCGTTTAAACTTTTCGTAATTCCCCTCGCGCGCCGCGCACTGGAGCATATGGATCGTCCCGGGGTTATACCTGTGGTGCTCACCCTGGCTCCGTTCCTTGTGCCGTCCTGCCGGCGTCAGTTCCAGATTGACGGGCAGTCCCAGCGGGTCGAATGCCCGGCTGTGCTGCTCGTCGCAGGCTCTCCCTATGTCATCCAGGGTGATCCCCCCCACCCGGCTGGCCGTGCCGGTAAAATATGCGCTGATGACATCGTCCGATATGCCGATCGCTTCAAAGATCTTGCTGCCCTGATAGGACTGGATCGTCGAGATGCCCATCTTGGAGGCGATCTTGACAATGCCGGCTAAAATCGCCCTGTCATAATCGCCGACAGCCGCGTAATAATCCTTTTCCAGAAGTCCCTCTTCGATCAGCTCCGCGATCGTGGCATGGGCCAGATAGGGGTTTACAGCGGATGCGCCGTATCCGAGAAGGGTCGCAAAGTGGTGTACCTCCCTAGGCTCCCCGGATTCAAGGATCAGCGACATGGCCGTGCATTTTTTCGTGTCGACCAGGTGCTTGTGTACGGCTGCGACGGCCAGCAGGGAAGGAATCGCCACATGGTTCTCGTCCACTCCCCTGTCGGAGAGGATGAGGATATTTGCCCCCTGCCGGTAGACCTTGTCCACTTCCACAAACAGATGGCTGAGCACCCGCTCCATGGGTGTTCCCTTGTAAAACAGAGTAGAAACCCTGGAAACAAGAAAACCTTCTTTTTTCATGGCATCGATCTTTAACAGGTCAAGGTCGCTGAGGATTGGATTTTCAATTTTCAGCACATGGCAGTTTTCGGCTCTCTGCTCCAGCAGGTTGCCGTTTGTGCCCACATACACGGTTCTGGAGGTGACGATCTTCTCCCTGTCCGCATCAATGGGCGGGTTCGTCACCTGGGCGAACAGCTGCTTGAAGTAATAGAACAGCGGCTGATACTGCTCCGACAGCGCGGCGACCGGCGTATCCACGCCCATGGACCCGATCTGCTCCGTCCCGCTTAAGGCCATTGTCAGGATCCCGTCGTGATAATTCTCCCAGGTATATCCAAATGCTTTCTGCAGCTTCTTCTGCTCTGTGCCGGCAAGAGGCGGCACCTTCCTGTTTGGAATCTTCAGATCCGCAAGATGCAGCAGATGGCTGTCCAGCCATTCGCCGAAGGGCTTTGCCTTTGCATAGGTCTCCTTGATCTCGTCATCATAGATGATCTTTTTCTGTTTCGTGTCCACCACCAGGATCTTGCCTGGATGCAGCCTCTCCTTTTTCACGATGTGCCGTTCATCCAGCTTCAGGACGCCGACCTCGGA
>CADBNA010000459.1 GCA_902795835.1 uncultured Lachnospiraceae bacterium
CACAACCTCGTAGCTGACGCCCTCAAGACCGAAGGTCAGGAGATTGTCGATCGCGTTGTCCGCATACATGTAGTTCAGGAACTGGAAGGTCTTCTCCGGATTCTCGCAGGTTACCGGAATCGCCCACATGGTGGACTGATACATGGAAGTCTGGCACCAGGGGGCTACCGTGGTGATGGCGGTCATGGGATAGCCGCAGTCTCTGGACATATTGGATTCCATATCGGTCTCAGTGGAGCTGAAGCCGCCCAGGAAATATCCGCTCTGGATCTGGGTGGTGCCGGAATCGGTGTTGGTGGAACCGTCCGCCGGGATGTATCCCTTCTGCGCCCAGTCATACATTCTCTGTGCGTAGGCTTCATATTCCGGGGTTTCATAAACGTCCACAACGGTAAAGTCGCCGCCCATGCCGCCGTCCATCAGCACGCCGTAGGAGAAGGAGCCGCCCAGCACGTCAACGGGCTGGAAATAGGTGAAGAAGTCGGAACCGGAGGTATTGCCGGAAATGCAGTAGTAGCCGTCGCCGTATTTTTCCTTGTACGCGGCAAAGAGTTCTTCCAGATCCTCTGCGGTATATTCGGTTTCTTTGTCAAAAGTAAAGCCGAGCTCTTCCAGGATGTCGGTCCTGGCAAAGAAGCCGTAGGAACGGGCCAGCTTTTCCTCGGAGGGGATGGCGTAGAGTTTGCCGTTGTAGTATCCGCCTGCAACCGCAACGCCTTCTGCCCGCTTAATGTCCTCGCCGTACTGCTCATAGAGATCGTCCAGCTCAAGGAAAGATCCCTGATTCACCCAGCTGCTCAGGCCGGAGAAGAAAGCCATGGCCAGATCGATCTTGTCGCCGGAAGTGATCATCAGATTCTGCTCGGAATCCATGTTGAACGCGAAAATGGGGTTTAAGGTAACCTTAACGCCGAGTGCCGGGCCGACCTCGGCGTTCAGCGCCGCTTCCACATCGGCAAGGCCTGCCGGATCCGCGCCAAGAGTGGGGATAACCATTACGATTTCATAGAGATCTTCATCAGCCACGGCTGTCTGGGCAAAAGCCGCCTGGGAGCCGATTGCGAGGGATGCCGCCAAAAGGGAAGCCGTCAGTTTTTTCATCACAGAATCCTCCTTGATTCATTTGCGGGGCAGCTGCCTGCCCGTGCATTCCTGTTTTTGTGTTAATCCTATCATAGCAGAAAAGAACAGATGATTCTTGCGAAATCCTGCCCGAAACCGGAAAAATCCTGCCGTAAAATCAAAAAATCCTGCCATGATGGCAGGATTTTTCAACTTTGAAAAGCCGGGAAGGCAGGGAAATATCCGCATGTCAGAGAAAAAAGCGTAAAGGAAGTGCGGATTAATTCATCATTTCCCAAACCTGCCGTTACAAAAGGAGGAAGCCTCAGCGGTTTCGCTTACCGGATCGGGTGTTCCGGATAAAGATCGAAGTTCGCGGTAAGTTACAGAGCAGGAAACCACGGCGGTTTCGCTTACCGGACGTCTTCCTGACGGAATTCGCGGGGCGTTTTTCCCGTATATTTTTTGAAAGCTTTAGTAAAATACGAATAATTATTGAAGCCGCAGCGCAGTGCCGCCGTACTCACGGGCATCACCGGATCCGCAAGCAGCTGTACGGCGAGCTGCATGCGCTGCTCCGTGATATAATCCACAATGGTCATTCCGTGTTTCTTCTTAAACAGCCTGCTTAAATGCGTTGTGCTCAGACCGGCTACGGAAGCCAGCTCCTCTATGGACAGCGTGTCGGAGAGATGAAGGCGGATATAGGTTTCCATTTTCTCCAGAGCATGTACGGAAGAGCTCCTGGCCGCTTCATCCGGAAAATCGTCCGTACCGGTCTGCATGACAGAATCCTGCCGGCCGGCAGTCCGTTCCTGCCGCACAAATTCAGGCCGGACCGGCTGCTGCTGTCTGACCCTGCGGATGGCTTTCTGAAGGGTTTCCACCACCTCGGAAGTATCCGCCGGCTTCAGGATGTATCCCACACATTCCAGGCTGATGGCCTGTCTGGCGAACTGGAAATCGTCATGGCAGGTCAGCAGGATGGTCTGAATGCCCGGTTTATGCTCTTTTGCCCATCTGACCAGCTCCAGCCCGCTTTTTAGGGGCATTTCAATGTCGCTCAAGAGGATATCCACATCTTTGGAGCGCAGCAGGTTGACCGCCTGGGCATAGCTGGTTGCGGTGAAAACTTCGTCAAAGTTCAGTTCCTCCCAGGGAATATCGTCCACCAGGCCCTGGATCGCCAGGACTTCATCATCTACGATCAGCAGGTTCAAGCTTCTTCCTCCTCCCACGGAATTTCAAGATAGATCTGGGTTCCCTCACGGGGCCGGCTGGTAATCCGGAAGGCTGACCTTTCCCCGTACATCAGATTCATGCGGCGCCTGCAGTTCCAGATTCCTATGTGCTTCCCGGATTCGTTTTCCAGAATCTCACTGCCCAGCAGGGCGTTTACGGTTGCTTCATCCATTCCGTTCCCGGTATCGCAGACCGAGATGCAAAGCTGTTCTTCATCCTTCCTGACAATGATGTAGATTTCAATCTGCCGTTCCGGGTCCAGCGCATATTTGACGGCATTTTCCACAAAATTGAGGATCAGGAGCGGCGGGATGAGAGCCTTCTCCAGGTCCTCATCCATATCGCAAAGGTAAAGAAAGCGGCCGGGAAAACGGACTTTCTGCAGTTCCAGATAGTTCTGGACGCACTGCATTTCCGCTTTCAGCAGAACCTTGCCTGAGGTATGGCAGAGGGCGTATCTCAGATAATCCGCAAGATACTTGGTAAAGGAGCGGATCTGCTCCAGCGCGTTCGGCTTGCCGGATCTGGCGAGGCTGTA
>CADBNA010000460.1 GCA_902795835.1 uncultured Lachnospiraceae bacterium
CGGTCCGCTCCCGCTCATTCTGGCGCCGACTGCGCCGGCTTCCAGCATGCGTTCCCGTATCTCTGTGATCACCGGCCGGGAAGCGGCCGTCACTTCCTCCAGGACATTTTCCATGCAGCCGGCCAGATCCGGCAGGGACTGATCCTGCAGAGCCTGCAGGGCCCGCTCCGTGTCCGGATGGCGAATGACCGGCTTTGCGTCAAGGGCCCGGTAAACGCTTCCGGTAGATACCGCAATGTCAGGCCGGGCGACCAGGATGGTGCACGCCGGCATGGCAGGCAGCGGCGTCAGGATCTCTCCGATCCCCTCCGCCAGGGCCGTCCCGCCCATAATGCAGAAGGGAATATCCGCCCCCAGCGGCAGCGCCAGCCGCATCAGTTCTTCCTGACTCAGGCCGAGGGAAAACAGTTCGTTCATCCCCGTAAGGACAGCGGCTGCATCCGTACTGCCGCCGGCCATTCCCGCGGCGACGGGAATTCTTTTCTGAAGCTCCATATCCAGACCGGCGCGGATGCCGCAGTTTTTCATGAGCAGTTCCGCAGCCCGCCACATCAGATTAGAGCTGTCTGCGGGAGCTGCCGGGGAATCCGTGCGCAGCGACAGGCCGGGCTCCTTGCGGGCGGTCAGCTGCACCGTGTCATGCAGCTTCACAGACTGCATGATCATGCGCACAAGATGGTACCCGTCATCCCGCACGCCGGTCACATCCAGTGTCAGATTGATCTTTGCCCTGGCCTCCAGGGTCACACATCTTCCGTTCATTCTTGCAGATCACCCAGCGATGTCTTATAATAACCTTCGACCACTTCTTACTATAATACAGCTTTGCGTATCTTTCAACCGTCGGAAAGCCCGCAGTATGGTTCATTCTAATCTGCGGCACCGGCCAGATGGGGCCCAGAAAGCCTGCCTTCGGAGGAAACCAGCCGATGATACGACTCATCCTTCTTCTTTTAATCGTTATTCTGTTTCTGCTGCTGACGCTGCCCGTCCTGGGCATCCTGTTCCTGATCGGGCGAAAAAAGCCGGAAGTGCGTCAGCATACCTGCCAGAAGATGGTTCAGTGGATCTTCCGTGTCCTGCTGTTTGCCGGCGGCGTGAAGGTCACCATCCGCGGACGTGAGGGAATACCTGCCGATACCGGCGTCCTGTATGCCGGCAATCACCGCAGCATTTTTGACATACTGCTGGCCTACGCCTATGTTCCGGGACCGACCGCCATTATTTCCAAAGACTCTCTGGCAAAGATTCCCCTTCTGAAACAGTGGATGGATGCCGTCGGCTGCCTGTTTCTGGACCGGTCGGATATCAAGGCGGGTCTGCGCATGATCCAGGCCGGCTGCGAGAAGATCAAAGAAGGAACCTCCCTCCTGATCTACCCCGAAGGCACACGGAATAAAGGGGAATCCGATCTGCCCCTTCTGGAGTTTCACGAGGGAAGCTTCCGCCTGGCCACAAAGACCGGCTGTCCCGTAATCCCCGTAGCGGTCACCCACACGGCGGAAATCTTCGAGGATCACAAACCATTTGTCAAAGGCACACGCGTGACACTGGTCTTCGGAGATCCCATACAGACTGAAAACCTCTCCAGAGATGAAAAAAAGCATCTCGGCGCCCACACGCGGGAAATCATCACCGGAATCCTTGAAAAAGAACTGAACCCGGATATAAACAAAGCCCAGACCTGAAGAAAGGATCTGGGCTTGTTTCATCGACTTTTCGTTTTTTCAATTAAGTACTCGCAGCAGCACCAAGGCTCCCGTCTCACGGTTCAAAATCCTCGAATATAACGATGCTTCCGTCCGTGCGGACCGCCTCATATTCCTCGGATGTGCGCACCGTCCAGTCCATGCGCTGGATGCGGTAGACCATCCGGCAGATCCAGATGCTGGGGTTGAAGCGGCTGCTCCGGTTTACGGAGAGATAATCCGGCTCTGTCAGGAAGTTCATCAGCAGGCTGAACGACAGAAAATCCCACAGAAGACTTTTGAAGTCATCCCCGCTTTTGCGGCTTCCGTCCACGACCGATCCCCGGATATACTCTTTTCTGTTCTTGCGGAACCACTGCAGCACGCGCGGGTCATCGGATTCCACGGCAAAGACGCCGTCATACAGATCGCAGACCGCGCAGGCCTGTGCTGCCAGGGAGATTGCGTTGTCCTTCTCCGAATGCAGACAGATCAGCACCGGAACCTGCGCGTCAATCACCTGCAGCGCCTCTTCCAGTGTCGGAATGGTTTCTTCCGACCCTTCCAGCTTCAGCGTCTGCAGTTCCTCCAGCGTGCTGTTTTCCACAGACCCCTCGGAACCGCACATGCGGAACAGGCGGGAATCCCGGAATATAACCGGCACGCCGTCTCTGCAGAGACGCACATCCAGACGGATCCCGTAGCCATGCTCAACAGCCGCGCGCAGGGCAGGCAGCGAATTCTCCGGGATACCCTTTTTCCGGTCAAACCATCCGCCTCTCGCGTAATCATAGCGCCGGATCTCGTCGAGATCAGGCTTGTTGAAAATACGCGGCTTCAGCGCGCAGATCCACGCTGCCGCTGCACCGATGGTCACGCCTATGACAGTACGGATTGTCTTCCCCATATTCTGTGATCCTCCATTTATAAAAAACAAATTGATTTACATGAAAAAAACCAGATGATCCACATGAACAAAAACAGACGATTTGCATGCAGAAGAAGCAAATCATAGTTTATGCCAGATTATTAGATACAGTATACACCATTTTTCGAAAAATGTACACGCCATTCATTCCTCAATCTGCTTCAGCAGATACCGCCCGACCGTATTGGAAAAGCTTCCGATCGACCGGATATAGGCAAAATCCTTTCCAAATATCTTCCGCTCTGCCTGCAGCTCTGTCTCATCCCCCACAAATACACCCAGCACGGCGACATCATTCTGCCGCAGAAGGCGCACCTCCGTGCCGGTGTCCAGAATGGCCGGCCGGCCTGTGTAGGGTTCCGGGTTCTTTGCATTCGGACGGCCCATTACCACATCATTCGGCTTGCCGTCGCTGAGCACAATCATAATCTTATTCTTTTCGTTGCGCTGCAGCAGCTCGCTGCCCGCGGCCCGGATCGCCAGGCCGTCGCGGTTGTTGGAGCTGGTCGTGAACTCAAACAGCTTCCGGTTCATCGTGCGGTCATCCTCATAGTCCCGGAACCGCCGCAGAACCGTGTAGTCCCAGAAGGTGCAGAAGCTCATCACACGGAAAGGAATGTTCAGGTTCGACAGCGCCTCACTGATTATGTAAGCCTGCAGAGCCACATGGGTCTGCCTTTTTCTCTGGGAACCGCTGGCGTCAATGAGAAGCTCCACGACAAAGTCACTGGCCTCATTTTCAATGCGGCGGTCAAACAGCTGCGCGTCCTTGCTGCGCCCCACCCGCCAGAGCCGCGAAGGGACGATCGTCCCGTGATCGCCGCGGACAATCTGCTCATCATTCCGCAGGACAAAGGCCTTCTGCAGGGTGTCGGTCAGAATCTGGATATTGCGCTTCACCAGCGTGCGGTTCCACTTATAGGCATCCACCGTGGCGCGCATCTGCCTCTGGGCGATGACATACGTGTTGTTGCGCATCACAGGCGCCGCCAGGATCCCCTCTGTATAAAAAAGGCTGCTGTCCGCGTGTATGCCGCGGCAGTACTGATAGGTCCTGGATTTCTGCTCTGCCGGGCTCAGATAACTTCTGCCGAAATTCCGCTCGACATAGGTGTACATCTTGGCAAGAGCCTCCTCGTCGACCACGAGGATTTTCTTTTTCATCTCACCCTGCTCTGCGGGATCCTTTTTCTGCGGAGGCTCTGCCGGGTTCTCCAGACTGGACATGTCCTCCGTCAGCTTCTCCAGATAGGCCTGCATGGAGACATCGGCCGCGTCCTCATCCAGCAGATCCTTCCAGGAAAACTCCGTCAGCTCCTCCACTGTTACAGCCAGTACGTCTTCCAGCGATTTTTCCTCGGCAAAATGAGGATCCACCACCGTATTATACAGCTCGTCAATCGCCCGGATAACATCTGAGGAATCTTCCGCGTCCCGCAGACGGTTCAGCACCTCCAGCGGCTCCCGGATCTGCTTCGTGGCATGATAGCTGCCGTCCAGTGCCTGGCGGATCGCCGCAATCTTCAGCCTGCCCAGAGGGAAGCCGGACAGCTTACTGAAATCCTGATCCAGCACATCTTCAAAAGCCTTCTGCCGCAGGCGCCGGATCCCCTCCCGCTCCGCGTCCAGCCGGTGACCGACAGCCGCCTCGATACAGAGCTGCGCCGTCTCGATCAGCGATGACTGCTCCGCGTGGCAATAGACCTTTTTCAGCAGATACATAGAGATAGCGTCCGGATCGAAATACTTTGCCAGACCGCCCTGCTTGACCCCGTCATAGACGGCAATATTCTGCGACCGGGAAAAAGTATCCAGGTTCGGCTTCAGCTCCAGCGTATAATCGCCGCTGATCGTCCAGACCAGGTTGCGGATCCGCATCTCCAGCTCGTAGCTGCGGTCTTCCGGCAGGATGCCGCCTCCGTAACCGAAGGTATTGACCGGCAATTCTCCGTGCGCGTGACCGGTCATCCCTCCCGTTTCATTTCCGGATGTCCATCCGTTCTCATGCCCGCTCGTCCATCCGTTTCCATTTCCGGATGTCCGTCCGTTCTCATTTCCGGTCATTTCATTTCTCCGAAAATATCCGTCTCCGTCCACGTATCCGGGATCCGGGTGGCAACCACGTCAGAGATGATTTCCTTCTCAAAAATATCAAAGCTTTTGTTTACGATGCCCATCCGCAGCGCCTGTACGGGGGAAAGCCCCTGCCGGACGGTCCGCAGCGCAGCCAGAAGGCCTCTCAGATCCAGGCACTTCGTAGAAATCTCACCGTTTTCAGCCTTCAGCTGCAGGTCCAGGAACAGGCCCGTCAGCTGGTCTCTGGCCCGGGTCTGCATATCCGGGAACTGTTTTCCCAGGATATAAGAGAGCGTCTCTTCCGTCTGCGGCGGCATGTCAATCACCAGAAAACGGGAAACCAGCGCTTCATTCAGCTCCCTGGTCCCTGCATAGCCGTAATTCATCGTGCCGATAAAACGTGCAGCCGGATGCAGGTCGATCTTCTCATAGCCGGGCACATCAATGCTGCGGCGGTAGTCCAGCGTCGCATGCAGGACAGACACCGCGTCATTCTTGGCCATATTAATCTCATCCAGGATGCCGAAACCGCCCACCTCGGCGCAGCGGAAAATGCTTCCCTTGCGCAGCTGCACTTCATTATCCCGGAACGTATCCGTGCCGATCAGCTCCGCACTGCCGATATTGACATGAAACGAAACATTGTAAACCGGCCGTCCGAACAGCCAGGCCAGATTCTCCGCCAGCACATTCTTGCCGGTCGCCTTTGCCCCGGTCAGCAGCAGGTTCTCGCCCTGCAGCAGCGCGGCAATAGACATCTCCAGTATCTCACGCCCGTAAAAAGGCATCAGCGGCCAGGTGATGCGGTTCTCCTCACCCGCAGGAACCGTGTGTGCCTCGGCGAAATGCGCCAGGTCCAGAATCAGGGCCGGACTGACATGCTGCTCCTCGAGAAAATCAAACTTACTATTCATGGGAAATCCTTTCTGAAATCTGATAAGTAAGCAAAATCTGCAGCACAGCCGTTCGGAAGACAGGGGATACCTTCTGAGGACGCATCCGGCGAGCACGTGCCCGAGACCGGCCGAGACTTAGGCGGCCGGAGCAGTCCTGCATCGGGCACCTTAGTCGGGCAGGCTCGGGCCGGCGGAGCAGCGGACACAGAAGGTATCCCCTGTCTCCCCCGGCTTCCGATAATTCACACCACAATATGCAGCGCCCTTGTCGCGAGCGCAAAATACACCGTCAGCGAAACCGCATCCACAATCGTCGTAATCAGGGGCGACGCCATCACGGCCGGGTCAAACCCGATCCGGTCCGCCACCATCGGCAGAATCGCGCCGATCAGTTTCGCAAACACTACGACAACCACCAGCGTAATGCATACGATCAGGGCAATCTTGACCGGAAGGTGATCCAGCATCATCAGCTTGACAAAATTAACGCATGCCAGTGTCAGGCCGCATATGGCCGCCACGCGCACTTCCTTCCAAATGACAACAAACAGGTCACTGAACTTGATATCATTCAGAGACAGGCCGCGGATGACCGAGACGCTGCACTGGGAACCGGAATTGCCGCCGGTATCCATCAGCATGGGGATGTAGGCCGTCAATACAACATACGAAGACAGCGCCGTCTCATAATGCGTGATGATCGCGCCGGTAAACGTGGCGGAAATCATCAGCAGAAGCAGCCACGGCATGCGCTTCTTGTAGGTATCCCAGATGCCCTCGCGCAGGTACGGCTTGTCCGTGGGGATAATAGCGGCCATCTTTTCGATATCCTCTGTGGCCTCTTCTTCCATGATATCCATCACGTCATCGATGGTGATAATGCCGACCATCCGGTCCTCATTGTCCACGACCGGCAGCACGGTAAAGTCATATTTCTGGAACAGCTGGGCCGCTTCCTCCTGGTCGGCCATGGTGTTGACGCTGATGACGTTGTCATTCATGATCTTGCCGATCACGGCATCCTGTGACAGGATGAGCAGGTAGCGGAGGGCAACCGTGCCCTTCAGCACCCTCTTCTCATCCAGCACGTAACACACGTTAACCGTCTCAGAATCCAGCCCGATCCGGCGGATCCGCGTAATCGCATCCGCCACGGTCATATTTTCCTTCAGGTCGACATACTCGACCGTCATAATACTGCCGGCGGAATCATCCGGATACCGCAGCAGGTGATTGATATCCTTGCGCGTCTCGGGACTGGCATTCGCCAGTATCTTTTTCACGACATTTGCCGGCATCTCCTCCAGCAGGTCCGTCGCGTCATCCGCCATCAGGTTATCAATAATATTCGAAGCCTCACGCTCTGACAGAGACATGATGATATACTTCTGGTCATCCACCTCCAGCAGGGAAAAAACATCCGCCGCCAGACCCTTCGGGAGCACCCGGAACATCTTCAGCGAATCCTCATCCTCCATCGAATCCAGGATAGAAGCGATATCGGCCTCATTCATCTCGGAGAGCGTCGATCGGAGCTTGCTGTACTGCTTTTCTGTCAGCATGGCAATCAGCTCATCCCTGATCTCTTCTTCGGTCTTGTCCAGCAATTCTTCCATTATGAGCGCCTCCTCTCCGATGCAAAAAACAAACCTCGTGATACAGAAAAATTTCAATACAGACCATTGATGATCTCAGCTTCAATACAATCCATTTATAATCTCGGTGAGTTTCTCACGGTCATAGAAAGTCGCCGGCTTTGTCAGGGCCACATCCGGATCGACCCCGCGGTCCACATCGTAATAGGAACCGTTTTTAACAAAGGATATCCTCTTGGTTCCGGATATCTGAAACGTAGAGCCCCAGGCAGAAGACATGAACAGTACCACACAGCTGCCGCCGCCGGTGGTGCCGCCGAGCAGTGTTACCCGGTTGCTGGCTTTCAGCGCCCAGGGCACCAGATTGCCGCAGGAAAAGCTGATCGGTGAGATCAGGCAGTAAAGATTTTTTCCTTCCAGCGTGTCTTTTTCATCGAAGACGCGGTCCAGATTGACATCCGCACGGTAGTATGCAGTGCTCATGGCCCCGGTCGCCATTCCGGCAACACTGAAAGGCGTTTCACCAAGGAACCAGGACATCACGAAAATCGCCGCGTCTACCTGGCCTCCGCCGTTGTCGCTCAGATCCAGGACAACGTTCTCTATGGGGCTGTCTTTCCGGTTGATCTGCTGGTGCGCATAGATAATAAGCGCTATTGTATCATCATCAATATCATCCTCAGAGACGCCCTCATAATAATCGGCAGGATCCATTTCGACGGCAAACTCCCTGAAATGAACGTAAGCCGTATTGCCGACTTCCAGATAAGGCTTTTCGGCGTCCTCGTAATTCTCTTCGATATCCCTGTAAAGCGTCTCGATTTCTTCGCTCTGCAGTGAGGAAAAGCCCGGATCAGCCAGCATGGGATTCTCTTCCGGGGACAGGCCGGTCATCCAGGAATTATTATTGTAACCGGTGTGCCCGTCATCCAGATAATTATTCAGAAGTGCTGCCAGCGCCAGATCTGCCTTGTTTGCATCTGTGCTCAGCAGAGAATCCATCAGTCCGCTTCCAAGGAGCAGTTCATAAAAGCTGTTTATGCCGTGAATCTCCCTGAGACCATAGAAATGATCCAGTTCCATGCATAATTCATTAACACCGTATTCGGCAAATTCCTCAGAGCGTTCGACAGCCGGCGCACCGTAATACAGTTTTCCCAGTTCGGACACATAGTCGGGAGTTGCCCAGCCGAACATACCGGCACTGCCGAAAAAGATTCCTTCCCCATTGAAACAGGTAATATACCCGCCCGAAGGTATGCCGATGATCAGGTCAAAAGCTGTATGCAAAGGCATCAGGTACAGATCATCCTGATAGATCATGGGGATATTGTAATTATCCATGCTGATGACCAGCGGGTTTCCCCTTCTCTGCAGATTCTTGCCGGGAACGCGCTGAAACAGCTCCGGCTCACCGGATTCCTTATTAAAGCCACTGTAATACAGGCTGTCCATCAGAGTCCTGTCATCGCCGTTTGAAAAAGACTCAAAACTGGAATAAATGACCCAGTTCTCCGAAAAGTCAAGCATAAGCGAGCTCTCGCTGCCATCCAGAGAAAAGGTAACGCTGTCCTGATCATATTTCGTGATATACAGAGGGTCCTCCGGCGAGGTCTGCTCGGTCACGTCATTCAGAAAATCAATGACATCCGCAACATCCACATAGGGCAGGTCATTCACATCGTCAACAAAGTAGATGGGAAAATCCTCATATACCGGTTCCGTACCGGAGAATTCCACATATAGAGGACACGACTTCGCCTGAATCGTATGGACAGTTTTATTGCTGCCGGCTATGTCTATACCCTCTCCGGCATAAGTCGCCTCATCTTCGTTCTCATCGGCATAAACCGCCGCATCTGCGTTTTCTTTGGCAAGGACCGCCGCATCTTCGCTCTCATCGGCAAGGGCTGCCGCATCTTCGCTCTCATCGGCAAGAGCCGCAGCATCTTCACTTTCTTCGGCAAGGGCTGCCGCATCTTCGCTTTCTCCGGTATAAGCCGACGCATCTATGCTCTCATCGGCATAAGCAGCCGTACTGAACAGAAAGCAGGCAGTCAGAAACAACGATAATACTCTTTTCAATAGATGCATCCTCCTGAGAAAACAATACTGAATATTCTGAAAAAACAATTCTGCATTTTGAGGCCAGTCACGGCAAATCATCAGGAAGCTTTTTCAACCAGA
>CADBNA010000461.1 GCA_902795835.1 uncultured Lachnospiraceae bacterium
CGGCAGTCCTTTTTCTGTTTTTTTATGATGCATTTCTCCGGAATTTATAGTACAATAACTGGGTATGCACATGAAACAAGGCGAAACAGGTGCGGCATACCTGGGACGCATACTGCAAGGGAGGGTTACCACTATGAAGATCATTATGCTCGGGGCTCCGGGAGCCGGCAAGGGTACGCAGGCAAAAATGATTGCTGACAAGTACGGCATTCCTCACATTTCCACCGGGGATATTTTCCGCGCGAACATCAAGAACGGCACGGAACTCGGGAAAAAAGCAAAAGAATATATGGATCAGGGACTTTTGGTTCCGGATGAGCTGACCTGCGACCTGGTTGTCGACCGGATCGCGCAGCCGGACGCCGCAAAAGGCTATGTGCTCGACGGATTTCCGCGCACGATACCGCAGGCAGAAGCGCTGACAGCGGCCCTGAAAGCCCGCGGGGAGAGCGTGGATTATGCCATCGACGTCGATGTCCCGGATGAGAACATCGTCAACCGTATGGGAGGACGCCGTGCCTGCCTGGCCTGCGGCGCGACCTATCATATTGCGTTCAATCCTCCGAAGACAGAAGGAATCTGTGATGTCTGCGGCAAGGAACTGGTACTCAGAGACGATGACAAGCCGGAAACCGTTCAGAAGCGCCTGGACGTGTACCACGCACAGACACAGCCGCTGATTGACTACTACACAAAGGCCGGAGTCCTGCGCTCCGTAGACGGCACCCAGGATATTGACAAGGTCTTCGGCGACATTACAGGCATCCTCGGCTGATGCGGACCCTGAAGAATGGAGATGACGTATGTCAGTGACAATCAAGAGCGCCCGTGAGATCGAACTGATGCGGGAGTCCTGCAGGCTGCTGGAAGGCATTTTCAGTCACCTGGCCGGCATGATTGAACCCGGGATCAGCACATGGGAGATTGACAGAGAAGGGGAAAAGGAGATCCGCGCCTGCGGCGGTGTGCCGAATTTTCTGCACTACAACGGGTATCCGGCGTCTATCTGCACTTCCGTAAACGAGGAGGTCGTGCACGGTATCCCGAAGAAAAAGACGATACTGAAGGACGGCGACATCATCAGTCTGGATGCAGGCCTGATATATGAGGGGTATCACTCCGACATGGCCAGGACCTTTGCAGTTGGACAGATTTCGCCGGAAGCGCAGAAGCTGATGGATGTGACCAGGCAGAGCTTTTTTGAAGGAATCCGCTATGCCAGGGCAGGACACCATCTGCACGAGATATCCAACGCAATCGGCGCCTATGCAGAGTCATTCGGATACGGTGTCGTGCGGGACCTGGTCGGACATGGGATCGGGACACATCTGCATGAAGATCCGCAGATCCCGAATTATATTATGAAGAGCCGGGGCATCCGGCTGCAGCCGGGCATGACGCTGGCGGTCGAACCCATGATCAGTGCCGGCACCTGGGAAGTCGAATGGCTGGACGATGACTGGACCGTTGTTACCGCAGATTCTTCTCTGGCGGCGCATTATGAAAATACCATTCTGATTACGGAGGGCGACCCCGAGATCCTGACATTGTCAGAAGACTGGAAGCCCCTGTACTGGCATACAGAGCCGGCTACGGAGACTTAAGGCATGAGAGAGCTGGAAACGGGCATGTTTGCACGAAGCCTTGCGGGTCATGACAAGGGCAGGCTCTATGTGGTCCTGGAGAATACAGGAGACAGCTTGCTGCTGGCAGACGGCAGATTGCGGACGACTGACCGTCCGAAAAAGAAAAAACGCAAGCACCTGCAGCCGGATTTTGAGATTTCCGCCGCAGTTGCAGAGCGGATCGGGCAGCAGCAGAGCCTGAGAGATGAAGATATACGCAAAGCGATAAAAGAAAAGGAGGGACAGACATGTCCAAAACAGATGTAATCGAAGTCGAGGGAATCGTACTGGAGAAGCTCCCCAATGCCATGTTCCGCGTCGAGCTGGAAAATAAGCATGTCGTGCTGGCGCATATCAGCGGCAAGCTGCGCATGAATTTTATCCGCATTCTTCCGGGAGACAAAGTGACGATGGAGCTCTCTCCCTATGATCTGAGCAAGGGAAGGATCATCTGGAGGGATAAGTAAGGGGTTCTTTTTACTATGATTTTATAGCGGGGCAGCCGCACAAAATATAAGAAGTGCATATATATTCTTTCGGAAAACGCTTGCGCTCTTTCTCGACGCAGCGGTACTAAGTTCAAACTTCGTGCCTGGGCACTCGTTTTCACTAAGTACCGGCGTCTGCGAAGGTTTCCTCCAGAAGATATATGCACTTCTTATATTTTGTGCGTCTGCCCCTTTTTCACTGCTCAGGAGATTTGCACGCCGGGCATTCTGCTCAGGAGATTTGCACGCCCAGCATTCTGCAGATGTGTGCCTGCCTGTCTGTGAGCGGCGTTATGACGGCTGTTCCGTCTTCGTATCTGATCTGACGGATTTCTTCAAGTTCTGCCAGGAGGTTTTC
>CADBNA010000462.1 GCA_902795835.1 uncultured Lachnospiraceae bacterium
CGTCGCCCCGCACGATACGCTGTGCCAGGCCTTCCACCACGGCGGTCTTGCCGACGCCGGGCTCGCCGATCAGCACCGGGTTGTTCTTGGTCTTACGGCTCAGGATGCGGACCACGTTGCGGATCTCGGAATCCCTGCCGATAACCGGGTCCAGCTTCTGCTGCCGTGCCCGCTCCACCAGGTCATAGCCGTATTTGTTAAGAGTATCATAGGTGGCTTCCGGATTGTCGGACATTACCTTCTGGTTGCCGCGGACAGCGGACAGCGCCTGCAGGAAGCCGTCTTTTGTAATATTGTGGCGGGCAAAGAGAGCCTTCATGTCCCTGTCTGCCCTGTCCAGCATGGCCAGGAACAGGTGCTCCACGGAAACATACTCGTCCCCCATCGCCTTGGCATGGTCTTCCGCCTCTGTCAGCACGCGGTTGGCGTCATTGGAAAAATACATATTGGCGCTCTGGCCGCTGACCTTGGGATAACCGCTGATGATGCCGGTCAGGTCACCCCTGAAGCCGTCTGCATTGACTCCCATCTTCTGGAGGAGCTTCAGGATCAGGCTGTCCTCCAGCGAAATAAGGCTCATAAGGATATGGGCCTGTTCCACCTGCTGGTTGCCGTACTCCAGCGCCACCTTCTGGACGCCGTTGACTGCTTCTACTGATTTCTGGGTAAATTTATTAATATTCATGCGGAAACCTCCTTCCGTTGATTGTTTATGAATTCATTGCCGGGCTTCAGGAATCCCTTCCGCCCTGAGCCATTTGATGCAATCTCTTTGGGGCTGTGCATCTTTCTGCTTTAATAAAGGACCCCTCACGGGCCCTTGCAGAATTGATTATAGCATAATTGTTAGCACTGTCAACCGTCGAGTGCTAAAAATTATCTAAAATCATTATAAAAACCGCTGCCATTTCCCATGGAAGGAGATGACAGCGGCTGTACCGTTGTTTTGTTTATTTCCCGTTGGTTTATTTCTCCGGTCAATCATCCGCTGATTTTCCGTTCATTCTTCCGCTTATTCCTTTGGCATCGGTTTCCCGATCCGCTCAAAATATGCGCGGATGTTCTGTTCATACCCGTTTTCGGACGGAATATAAAAGCGCTCATCCGCCACGCCGTCCGGCATATACTGCTGGTCCACATAATGTCCCGGGTAATCATGCGCGTATTTATAGCCTGTCCCGTTGCCCTTGAAGCTGCCCTGCCCCGTTTCCGCCGCCCGGGCGTCCGCTTCATAGTGCACATCCCGAAGGTACATGGGCACCGGCAGGTTCCCGGTGGCCCGCACCGCAGCCTGGGCCTTGTCAATCGCCATGACCACCGCATTGGACTTGGGCGCGCAGGCCACATAGGTCGCGGCATGGGTGAGAATAATCCTGGCTTCGGGAAGCCCGATGCGCTCCACGGCCAGGGAAGCGTTGGTCGCCACCACCAGCGCCATGGGGTCCGCATTGCCCACGTCCTCGGACGCGCAGATCATGATGCGGCGGGCAATGAATTTGATATCCTCCCCGGCCTCCAGCATTCTCGCCACATAATAGGCCGCGGCGTCGGGATCGGACCCGCGCATGCTTTTGATAAATGCGGAGATCGTATCGTAATGGTTATTGCCGTCCTTATCATAGCCGATGGCCCGCTTCTGGATGCACTCCTGCATGATGTCCAGCGTCAGGTGAATGCATCCCGCGTCCGGCCCGCTGCCCTCCGGATCCGTAGTCAGTACCGCGAGTTCCACGGCATTCAGCGCCGCCCTTGCGTCCCCTTCCGCAATGTCGCTCAGAAATTCCACCGCGTTGTCGTCGATATAGGGATGGTACATACCCATGCCCTTCTTTTCGTCATTTACAGCCCGGAGGATCAGCGTCTTAATATTGTCCCTGGAGAGGGGCTTCAGTTCAAAGAGCCTTGACCGGGAAATCAGGGCCCGGTTGACCTCAAAGAAAGGATTTTCCGTAGTGGCGCCGATCAGCGTCACCGTCCCGTCCTCCACAAAGGGAAGCAGATAGTCCTGCTGGGCTTTGTTAAACCGGTGGATCTCGTCGATGAACAGGATCGTCTTCTGCCCGTAGGCTGCCATAATATCTTTGGCATGGCTGACCACTTCTTCCATATCCTTCTTGCCGGCGGTGGTGGCGTTCAGCTGTTTAAAGTCCGCGTGGGTGGTGTTGGCGATCACCTTGGCGATGGTAGTCTTGCCGGTGCCGGGAGGTCCGAACAGGATGACGGATCCCAGCTTGTCCGCCTTAATCGCGCGGTACAGCAGCTTATCCCTGCCGATAATATGCTCCTGCCCCACGATCTCGTCCAGCGTATCCGGACGAAGGCGCGAAGCCAGGGGTCCTTCACCCCTGGCCTGCTGTTCTTTGATATTCTGCTGCCGCATATAGTCGAAAAGATCCATTCTGCTGCTCCCTGTGCCGGCATATCAGCCGGATTATTTATTCAGCTTCCCGTTCTCCCATTTCGTAACGCAGATGGAGCAGGAAATGTCGCCGGTAATGTTGAGGCAGGTACGCCCCATATCGAAGATACGGTCCACGCCGTAAATAATCATGATCATATCCACCGGAATGCCCATGGCGGTCAGCACCATGGCCAGCATGATCATTCCTGCGCCGGAAACGCCCGCCGTACCGATGGAGGCCACTGTCGCAGTCACAACTACCGTTACCATCTGGGCGATAGTCAGGTGAATGCCGCAGCAGGCAGCCAGGAAAATGGTCGCCACACACTGGTAAATGGCAGTACCGTCCATATTGACGGTGGAGCCCAGGGGCAGGACGAAGGAAGCAATGTCTTCATCCGCGCCCATCTCTTTGGCGCACTCTGTGGAAACAGGCAGTGTTGCCGCGGAGGAAGCGGAAGTGAACGCGAAAATCATGGCTGCCGCCGCTCCGCGGAAGAATTCCACAGGGCTCATGCCGGCAAAGATCCTGACTGACAGGGAATATACCAGGATGGTGTGCAGCGCGTAAGCGATGTAGGCGAAGAGAATAACCAGCGCCAGGGATCCGATAATCTGTGCGCCCTGGGTTGCCACCACCCAGGCGATCATGGTGAATACGCCGATGGGGGACAGGGAAATGATGAATGCCATCACCTGTTCAATCACCGCATAGGCGGACTCCACAAAACGTTTGCACATTTCGCCCTTTTCGCCGGCTGCCAGTATGCCTCCGCCCAGCAGGATCGAAATTACAATGACCTGCAGCATGTTGGCCGCAGTAAAGGATGCCCACATATTGGTGGGGAAAATGCCTACCAGCGTATCCATGAAATTAGCGCTGGTCGCGCCGCTCCATTCCGCGCCCTCTGCCAGCGGCAGAGCCTTGAAGAGGCCCGCGCCGTTGAAAATGCTGCCCATCACCAGGCCGATCACACAGGCGATGGCCGTGGTGCAGAGGAAATAGGCCAGGGATTTCCATCCCACGGAGCCTACTTTTTTCATATCACCCATGGACACGATACCGCCGATCATGGAGAGCACCACAACCGGTACAACAATGAATTTCAGCAGATTAATAAAAATCGTACCGAAGGGCTTCAGGTAATTGGTGGTAAAGTCCGCAAGGCCGGCAGCCGCGCAGATCAGACCCACAACGATACCCGCGATCAGGGCAATGGTAATCCTGACCGGAAGTGACATTTTCTTTTTATTCATAGTAATCTCCCCCTGTGACTGTACGGACGCGTAAAGTGTCCGCCGTATTGTTCAGTCCGCAGGCCTTGCAGCAACGGCCATAGCATGCCTGCGTTGTTTTAAAGTATTATATCGGAAAAGTCTCTTAACCGCAATTCAGAGAAAGCCGGTTTCTGAAAAGATACCAGGAACCGGTTCCCGAAAAATCTCCTGGGCCTGCTCTGAAAAGAATCGCGAATCTTCTTGATTATTCGCAAAATCCGTGTATAATAATTCTCCGTATGGGGGCGTAGCTCAGTTGGGAGAGCGCCTCGTTCGCAACGAGGAGGTCAAGGGTTCGAATCCCTCCGTCTCCACTCCATAATAAAACCGCATCCGGTCAGGGTGCGGTTTTTATTTCGTTAAGTTTCCGGTTTCTGTTTCGGTCAGTCTGCGGTTTTACTCTGTTTGTCCGTAAAGAATCTCCGCATAATAAAATCCGTAATTCCATGGATATCGTCCGGTTCAAACGCGGGTACGCCTCCTGCTTTCTGTTTGGCCGGCCCGTCACTGTCCGGCATCCCGTCTGTCACAATGGCTTCGAAGACAGAGATATCTTCTGTAAATCCTTTGCCTGATGCCTCTCTGTAAATCCCGATCCTGGGAATGGCCGCATATTTAAAGCCTTCTGCCAGAATGATTCCCGGCCGGCAGCATTGCCCTGCAGGAGGAACAGTCTCCCCGGAAGAACCTTCATCTTTCTGTAATTCTGACGCTTTCTCCATCAGCGCACGGTCTGCCCGCTGAACTGCTTCCTGCAGGTCCGGTCCTCCGGGGCCGCAGAGAATGACTGCGTCCGCGCCCGCTTTCCAAAACCGCCAGGAATCCGTCCCCGGCACGTCATGCGCCAGATCCGTCTGTATATCCGTTTCCGGGGTCTTCCCCAGATTATCCGCAGAATCATCCGGTACAGCACTGCCGCCGTCGGCATTGCCGGAATTTCGCTTCAGCCCGTGCACGTCGTGCTTGATTACCGCAGTCAGCAGTCCTCTTTCCTTCAATGCCGGGAGCAGCCTTTCAATCAGAGTGGTTTTGCCGCTGCCTGACCAGCCGGCAAATCCCAGCACCGGATACATTGTCTGATAACATGGATTCCTCATACGCCCTCAGGTCTTTCTTTCTTTTTGGGAACAGGCGTCAGGCAGTACAGCAGGGCTACGGCAAGTACCGTAATGCTTACAAAGCGATAATACGGTACATAGGTTCCCATATGGTCCCTGACCAGACCCGCCACCAGCATCAGCCCTGCGTTGAGGAAGGTATTGACCATGTAATGGATCGAAAAAATCTGGCTGTAATGCGGTGTTCCATAGGCATTGAGCACCGCTGTCATGGAACTCATGACACAGAAACTCACAAAGAGGCCGGTACAAAGCGACAGCACATATGCCGCGCCTGCGGAATGCACCATGGGCAGGAAAATGAAGCAGACTCCGGCGCCTGCCATACAGAATCTGTAGATCTTGCGGACGTCCATCCGGTCCAGCATCGGTCCGGCACTCAGCCGCCCAATGATATTGCCGGCGGAATACAGGCTCAGCGCCCTGGAGGCCGCTAAAGGATCGATTCCATGATCCACCAGGTTGGTCACCTCTGTATTGGTCATGGAATAAACGCACATGGAGGTGCATACCATCATGGCTGCCAGCGCATAAAAATAAGCTGTACGAAGGGCCTCATTCCGGGTATAATATCCGCCCTGCTCCGCATTGGCCGCTGCCTCCTGCACCCCGCCGAAAGCAGGATGCCTGCGGTCGTCCGCATTGGGTGTATCCCGCAGGAACAGCAGCGTAATGACAAAGCAGAGCACGCATCCGATCCCCACCACATACCAGATGGAACGCCAGGAACCGGTCCGTTTGATCAGTTCCGCGGTCAAGGTCGGAAACACAAAGCCGCCGACCCCTCCGGAGGTCATCAGGATAGCAAGCGCGGTACTCCGGTTTTTTGGGAAAAAGCTTGTGGCAATGACCTGGCTGGCCACATTGGAACCGCACATATTCATTGTGCTGAACAGAAGGCCGCAGCAGATCCAGAACAGGACCGGTCCCTGCACAAAGAAAACCATAATGGCAGAACCGATGGTGCCCGCCACGGCACCGGCCAGCAGGCAGGTTTTCGGGCTGAATTTCACATTCAGAAGCTGTCCTATAATAAAGCCCGCCACTGCCGATCCCAGGGACACCAGCGTCTGTCCGAAGGATGCCTGCGCCATAGACATGGAAAGCTCCTCTGTCATGCGGATGACATAGGAGCCAAAAGTATAAAGTGAGCCGCAAAGCATGATAAAGTAGTCAAAGCAGAGAATTGCCAGGACAATATATCCGTAATACATTCCTTATCCTCTTACATCGGGCTGCCGGTAATCTCCGTAATCTGGTTTCCGCCGGCGGTACCGGAATTACTGCCGGAAGGATGCGCTGACGTGCTGCCGGATGCCGCATTGCCGGACAAACCGCCGGGCGTGCTGCTGACTGCGGCGCTTCCGGATCCGCCGGCGGTATTGCCGGCGGTGCTGCCGCTTTCGTTGGAATTCAGGATATCGATCATTTCCCGGATCATCTCCTCGTCCTTCAGGCGGAAAAGAATTTCCACGCGGCGGGAGGCGTCCATATTGACGGAACCGTCGGAATTGAGAACCGGGTCGCTCCAGGAACGTCCCGCAGTGGAAACCACCGCCCTCAGTTCCTCCAGTTCTTCCGCGCTCAGGACCTCGTTATCGTCTGAGAGACAGTAGGCCGCCACGGAATACGCGCGTTTCTGGGACAGGTCCAGGTTGAACATATAGTTGCCGCTGGTATCCGTATGTCCTTCGATTACGATCTCGGACACATATTCCCGGTACTTGGGATCCATGAGAATGCCGGCGTAGCGCGGCAGGAACTCCTTCAGGAATTCCGTGCCGGATTCCTTCAGTTCATCTTCGTTATATTCAAACAGGATATTGGAGTCCATGCTGATACCGCCGGTCTTCTCGTCGACGGCAATCTGCAGGGCCGAATCGTCAAACTCTGCCTTCAGCGCCTCGATCAGCTCGCTGCGGACGCCGATGATGCGGTCCAGCTTGGCCTGCTGGCTTGACATGATCTCTTCCAGCTCCTTCAGCAGGTCTGACTGCCTGCTCAAAAGCGCTTCCTGTTCATCCAGCTTGGTCCGCTGCAGCGCAAGCTTCTCTTCCTGGTCATTGAGTTTTTCCTGCTGCAGGTCCAGCACCGCCTGCTGGTCCGCCACGGTTTTTCTCTCCTGATCCAGCTCATCGGAACGGATGACCAGTTCCTGCTCCTTGCCGAGGAGTTCCAGCTGCTTCGCGTCATACTGCATTTTGGAATGCAGCATCGTCAGGGAAATGACCAGCACGAAACACAGCAGCAGACCGGCCATCATATCCGAATAGGACAGCCAGTATGTTGTCTCCTCGTCCTGTTTTTTTCTCAGTCTGCGTGCCATCTGTCTTTATCTCCATCTGTAGACCGCCGCATTTTCCACGGGACCGGCAGTCATTTGCCAAATCTTCCTTGCTGAAATGCCGCCGCGGGGGATTCCCCGGCGGCTGTCATTTACCGGATCTCCCTTCTGCTCCTGGGCTGGGACAGCGCCGCAATGGCATTCTTCAGTTCTTCCAGCACTTCTGTCTGGTGATCCAGGGCCTGCTGCAGGTCCGCGTTGGATCCGGAAACCTGTTTGTTCAGCTTGATGACCAGCGAACGGATCTCGCCCAGCAGCGATTCCTGTTCCTTCAGGTCCGCGCTCAGCCTGTTGCCGGATTCGTTAAGGGAAATGCGGTAGGCGGCCAGGTCTGACAGGTAATTCTGCTCCTGGATAATAATACCCTTTTGCTTTTCCGTCTCTGTGTACAGATTGGAAAGGTTCTTTTCCATTTCCTGCTGCATGCCGGCGACACTCTGGGCATAGGCATTGAGATTGCCGGCCACGGCGCCGGTCTGCCGGTTGATTTCCTGGAGATTGGCGGCATTGCTTCCGGTTTCCTGCAGGATGCTCTGCATCATCTGCGCATTCTGCTGCTGAGACGCATAACTCTGGTTCACGATTTCCTGCAGCTGCTGGAAGGAGCCGGCCAGGGACTGGTTCATCTGGCGGATGAATTCCTTGACCACCATGGCCATGGCATCCATCTGGGTCCGGGTAGCCATGTTCCCGAAATCCGTAATCGTACCGTTCAGCCGCTCAAACTGGGGATCCAGCATGGTCTGCAGGTCGGAAGAAACCCTGTCCGTCATTCTCCGGATCGCCGTCACCTGCTGCTGCTGGAGTTCCATCAGCTTGTTGATGCCGTCGGTCGTGGTGTCGGGCAGTACATATTTCTTATAGGCAACAATAAACTCCTTTACGGCATTTTCCGCTTCATCCAGCTTGCGCTTATAGGCATAGTTGAACATCAGGGAGAATACCAGGCCGTAAATGGAGGTATGGAACGCGACCTTGATGCCGTCCATCAGGGGTCCGATACTGTTGGTGACTTCCGCCGTCGTGCCCGTGCTGAAATGCTGCAGGCCGAGGGACAGGCCGATAAACGTGCCCAGGATGCCCAGACCGGTCATGACGCCCGGCACCTGGTTCAGGACATTGCGGTGCATCACCGAATCCACCAGGTCATAGTTGATATAATCCTCGATGTCGCACTTATAATATGCCTTTTCCGTATTGGTAATGCGGTTCAGCTCGAAAATATAATCCTGGAATTCATCCTTCAGCCGCTGTTCTGTGAAAAGCTCCACATTGCTCGCGTTGTAAGGCTCCCAGAGGAACTGGTGCGAATTCATGGCGTCGCTGCGGATCTTGGCCGTAGCCCCTTTCAGGTCCGCGATGATGCGGTTCATCGGGAAGAAATTATTCAGTTCGCAGCTGAGGAAAATGATGCCCACAATCACGAACATCACCACATTGACTCCTATATTGGCCAGGCCCTCCTGCTGGCTTTTGGAGAACACATTGAGATACACGCACAGCAAGACCATCGCGATATACGCGAGCGTCAGCAGCCACTCATACCATTTTCTGTTTTGCATGTTTGCCCTCCTGTTTCTTTTTTATCATCAGCCCGTCTCCCGCCGCGCGCCTTTCCTTCAGCCGCCGGGAATCCGCACATTCTATACCTGTATTTTACATAATTATATGAAAATTCCGCGTTGGAATGATTACTTTTTTGTGAACTCGTTCTTAAAACTTGCTGAAGCAGCTTTCTGCTGTTCCTGCAGCTGCATATCCCGCTTATATCTCCCTCAGGTTCACGCCGACGATTTCCGGATGGTCGCGTGTCAGCAGCATGATTTCCTCTACGGTCACAGGCTTATGGGACCTGATCGTCATAGACAGCACTTTGGTATCCCCTTCGCGTGAAATAGCGCCGGCGTCCATAAGGCTCGCGTGTTCTTTCAGCATTTCCCGGATAACCTCGCCTATGGGGGCTTCGCCGGTGAAACGGACCTCCATTTTCTGCTCTGTCATGATGTCACTGTCAAAAGGCTGCCGGTGAAGGACGACCTGCAGCATAATGAGCAGAAAGGCCTCGATAATGCCAACCCAGTACATGCCCGCACCGATCGACATGCCGATAGCGGCTGTGGCCCACATGCCGGCAGCCGTGGTCAGGCCGTGCACTGAATTTTTGCTCTGCTTGAAAATGATGCCGGTGCCGAGGAAAGAAATGCCGCTGACCACCTGGGCCGCAATTCGGGCAGGATCCGCTCCGCGGACGCCTTCCAGCTCTCCTATGTTCATATCCACAAATGCGTATTTGGATAAAATCATGAAAACAGCAGCCGTCATGGCCAGGATGCAATGGGTCCTGACACCGGCACCCTTCAGTCTCCTGGATCGCTCCGTTCCCACCAGGATCCCCAGAAAGGCCGCCAGTATAATCCTGAAAATGAAAACTGCATTGTCATTGTATGTAAGTAACGATTCGAGCATATAAAAGGTGTTATTCATGAACATATTTCTTCCTCATTCACCTGTTCGTCACGGTGTTTAGTAAAAAGACCCCTCCATCACTGGAGAGGTCTTTATTTAAGCCATTTTCTAAGCTCTGATTACTTAAGGGTGATCTTAGCGCCTTCAGCTTCGAACTTAGCCTTGAGATCGTCAGCGGTAGCCTTGTCAGCTGCTTCCTTAACAACCTTCGGAGCGCCCTCAACGAGGTCCTTTGCTTCCTTCAGGCCAAGGCCGGTAACTTCACGGACAACCTTGATGATCTTGATCTTGTTCGGGCCTACATCGGTAAGCTCAACATCGAACTCGGTCTTCTCTTCAGCCGGAGCTGCTGCTGCAGCCGGACCAGCAACCATAACGCCTGCTGCTGCGGAAACGCCGAACTCTTCCTCACAAGCCTTTACCAGCTCGTTCAGCTCTAAAACGGAAAGCTCCTTAATAGCCTCGATAAACTCAGCTGTAGTCAGTTTTGCCATTGTAATATCCTCCTTGATGATATTTTGCCGCTCTCTCCCCGATCCTCTCCGGGATCCCGGGAGCTTCTGTCATTACGCGGCTTTACGAAAAATTGTTTCGCTGCCTGCGCAATTATTCAGCGGCAGGTGCTTCCTCTGCGGGTGCTCCGCCGCCATTCTTCTCGGCGATCTGGTTAAGCACTCTTGCGAGATTTGCAATCGGTGACTGAAGAGATCCAAGCAGTCTGGAGATGAGCTGTTCTCTTCCGGGGATCTCGGCGATCGCAGTGATTGCCTGCGCGTCGTAGTAGGTGCCCTCCAC
>CADBNA010000463.1 GCA_902795835.1 uncultured Lachnospiraceae bacterium
TCCGTGTGACAAAGGAATATTTCCGGAGCCCTGAGGCAAGAGAGTGATTGAACCTTTGAGAGAAAAATGCGCTTGACAATCATATCTCTATTTGATATGATTGTCAGCGTTGACGGGGAGAGTTCCCTGTTGGCAGGAATTGTTTCCAGGCTGATATAGCACAGTCGGTAGTGCGCATCCTTGGTAAGGATGAGGTCACCAGTTCGATTCTGGTTATCAGCTCTTGGTCCGGGGAGCAGCGAAGCTGCTTCCCGTTTTTTTTATTATTATTCAGCAATAGGCTTTGCTTTCCGTTTTACAGTGTGCTATAGTACCATGTGATTTGTACCGGAACCGCAGCCGGCACGAAGCCGCATAATGACAGGAGCACGGCCATTCAGAAGAGCTTTGAGGAGGAGAAGATGGAGAAAGAGACGGTTTCCAGAAACTTTATCGAACAGATCATTGATGAAGATCTGAAGGAAGGAACATATACAGAGGTCTGTACCCGTTTTCCCCCCGAGCCGAACGGATACCTGCATATCGGACACGCAAAGTCAATTCTGCTGAATTACGGGCTGGCGCAGAAATACGGCGGCAGGTTTAATCTGCGTTTTGATGACACCAATCCGACAAAAGAGCGCACAGAGTTCGTCGAATCCATTAAGGCGGATGTGGCCTGGCTCGGAGCCGACTGGGAAGACCGCCTGTTTTTTGCATCGGATTATTTTGACAGGATGTATGAGGCGGCTGTCTCCCTGATCCGGAAAGGGAAAGCATATGTCTGCGACCTGTCTGCGGATGAGATCCGTGCCTACAGGGGCACCCTTACGGAGCCGGGCAAAGACAGTCCCTGGAGAAACCGCAGCATAGAAGAGAATCTGGAACTCTTTGAGAGGATGAAGAACGGGGAGTTTCCCGACGGAAGCCGCGTGCTCCGGGCAAAAATAGACATGGCTTCGCCCAACATGAACATGCGCGACCCTGTCATTTACCGCGTGGCGCGCATGAGCCATCACAATACCGGCGATAAGTGGTGCATCTATCCGATGTATGACTTTGCCCATCCGCTGGAGGATGCCTTTGAGGGTGTGACCCATTCGATCTGTACGCTGGAATTCGAGGACCATCGTCCCCTGTACAACTGGGTCGTGCAAGAGGTGGGATTCGCCCGTCCGCCGAAACAGATTGAATTTGCAAAACTGTTTCTTACCAATGTCGTGACCGGCAAACGCTACATCAAGAAGCTTGTGGAGGACGGCATTGTGGACGGCTGGGATGATCCCCGTCTGGTGACGATCGCAGCCCTGCGCCGCAGGGGCTATACACCGGAGTCTATCCGCAGCTTTGTGGAGCTCGGCGGCGTATCAAAGGCAAACAGCTCCACAGACTATGCCATGCTGGAATACTGCATCCGGGACGACCTGAAGCTGAAGGCGCCGCGCCTGATGGCAGTCCTGGAACCGATCCGCCTGGTCATTGACAACTACCCGGCCGGACAGACCGAAGAACTCTGTGTGCCGAACAATCCGGAAAACGAAGAGGCCGGGACGCGCATGGTTCCATTTTCGGGAGAACTGTTTATCGAGCGCAGCGACTTTATGGAAGTGCCGCCGCGGAAGTATTTCCGCCTGTTCCCCGGGAATGAAGTCCGGCTGATGAACGCCTATTTTGTGAAATGCACGGGCTTTGAGAAGGATGAGAACGGCAATGTGACGGTTGTGCACTGCACGTATGATCCGGAGAGCCGGGGCGGCAACAGCCCTGACGGGCGCAAAGTCAAAGGGACGATCCACTGGGTGTCCGCCCCGACAGCCGGCCGGGCAGAGTGCCGGCTGTATGAGAACCTGGTTGATGAGGAGAAGGGCGTATACGACGAAGAGAGCGGCGCCGTCAACCTGAATCCCAATTCCCTGACAGTCCTGAAGGACTGCGTCATTGAACCCGCTCTTGCCCGGGCGGCGGCAGGTGAGAAGTTCCAGTTTGTGCGCAATGGCTTCTTCTGTGCGGATGAGAAACTGTCAAAGCCGGGCGCACCCGTGTTTGGCCGTATCGTCTCGCTGAAGAGCTCCTTCCGGCTGCCCGGTTAAGTATGAGCGGGATGACAGGGAGATGAGCCGGAACCATGAGCGGCGGAATGCGGACACACAGGAGGATCGCAGACGTGCGCAGAGGAAGGCGCTTCGCACCGTGCGCCGTGGAAAAGACCGCCGGGGCGATCTTGAATAAAAAACAGACTGAGATGAAGCAATACAGGTGACAGGACAGGATTTGCCATGGACAGAATCAAGGAACTGTATGTAAAGAACCGTGAGATCGTGAATTATCTGGTGGTAGGCGTGCTGACGACCATTGTGGCGCTGGCTGTCTATTACCTCTGTGTTTTCACTTTTCTGGATCCGCAGGATCCCCTGCAGCTCCAGGCGGCGAATGTCATCTCATGGATTGCCGGCGTCAATTTCGCTTATGTGACAAACCGGAAATATGTATTTGAGAGCAAAGATCCGCATATCCTGAAGGAGATGATTTCCTTCTACGCGGCCCGCCTGGTGACTCTGGGCATGGACATGGGCACCATGTTCCTGATGGTGACGGTCGCAGGGATCAATGACAAGTTTGCCAAGCTGGTAGCCCAGTTTCTCGTCATCGTGTTTAACTATGTATTCAGCAAGCTGCTGGTGTTTCGCGGACAGAAGAACTGAACCCGTCTGAGGGATTTTTTTAATCAGCACTCGATTCAATCGAGTGCTGATTTTTTTCTTGACTTTTATCCGGGCCGGTTTTATGATGAAAAGCAATGAAAAAAGAATCAGAAAGGAGTGTGGTTTTCATGGAAATGAGACATGGGAATCTTTCAATTAACAGCGATAATATTTTTCCTATTATAAAGAAATGGATGTATTCTGATAAAGATATTTTTGTCAGGGAGATGATCTCCAACGGCTGTGATGCCATCACAAAAAGAAAAAAGCTGGATGCGGTCGGTGAGGTGCAGCTGCCGGAGGGGTACAGACCCCGCATAGAGGTTGTTGTCGATGACAAGGCAAAGACCCTGTCGTTCACAGACAACGGACTGGGCATGACGGCGGAAGAGGTGGTCAGGGATATTACGGAAATTGCCTTTTCAGGCGCCGCCGAATTTCTGGAAAAGTATAAAGACAAAGCGGATCAGGACCAGATTATCGGTCATTTCGGCCTGGGGTTCTATTCGGCATTTATGGTCGCGGAACAGGTCGATATTGACACGCTGTCTTTCCTGGATGACGCGGAGCCTGTCCACTGGGAGTGTGACGGCAGCACAGAGTACGATATGGGTCCCGGAACCCGCACGGAGGTGGGAACGACCATCACGCTGCACCTGAATGAGGACAGCCTGGAGTTTGCCAACGAGTATAAGGTAAGGGAAACGCTGGAGAAGTACTGTTCCTTTATGCCGGTGGAGATTTTCCTGCGCCGCGAGGGCGCAGAGCCGCAGACAGAGATTATTGATGAAAGCGAGCTGCGGGATGATGATGTCGTGATCGAACACATCCATACCGACGCTAAATATGAAGAGAAGGAAAATGAGAACGGAGAAAAAGAGCAGACGGAGGTATCGCCTGCCAAAGACGAGGTAAAGATTCAGAAGCGCCCGGTGCCGGTCAATGATATCCACCCGCTGTGGACAAAACAGCCCTCCGAGTGCAAAGAGGACGAGTACCGGGAGTTTTACCGGCATGTATTTCTTGACTACAAGGAGCCGCTGTTCTGGATTCACCTGAATATGGATTATCCCTTTAACCTGAAGGGCATCCTGTATTTCCCCCGGATCAACACAGAGTATGATTCCATTGAGGGGAAAATCAAGCTGTACAACAACCAGGTCTTTATCGCAGACAATATCAAGGAGGTCATTCCGGAGTACCTGATGCTGCTCAAGGGCGTGATTGACTGCCCGGACCTTCCTCTGAACGTGTCCAGAAGCGCTCTCCAGAATGACGGCTTTGTCAAAAAGATCTCTGATTACATTTCCAGGAAGGTTGCGGACAAGCTGACAGGCATGTGCAAGACAGACCGCGAGAATTATGAGAAATACTGGAATGACATCAGTCCCTTTGTAAAGTTCGGCTGCCTCAAGGACGAGAAGTTCTCTGAAAAGGTGATGGACTACATCCTGTACGAGAACCTGGACGGCAAATTCCTGACCCTGGAAGACGTGCTGAAGGAGGCACAGGCCGGTACGCCGGAGGCGGAGAAAGAGGGCCGGGCAGAGGACGCGGAGAAAGACGCGGAGAGCCAGACAGAGGATACGAAGGAACAGGAAACGGCCGGTACGGAAGAGAACGGAGAGGAAGAGGACGAAAAAGAGCCTGAAAAGACCACTGTCTATTATGTCACGGACCGCGCGCAGCAGAGCCAGTACATCCAGATGTTCCGCGCGCAGGATATGGACGCCGTGATCATGAAGCATACGATTGATCAGCCGTTTATCTCCCATGTAGAGCAGAAGAAGGAAAATGTGCGCTTCCAGCGGATTGACGCGGAAGTGACGGATGTGCTCAAAGAGGAAGGCGGTGACCTGAAGGAAGAGTCTGAAAAGCTTCAGGAACTGTTCCGCAGGGAGCTCGGAAATGAGAAGCTGGAGGTGCGCGCTGAGAATCTGAAGGATACGTCAACATCCGCCATGATCACCATATCGGAAGAGAGCCGGCGCATGAGCGATATGATGCGCATGTACGGCATGGCAGGAATGGGTGCGGATGATGATCTGTTTGCCGCACAGGCCACGCTGATTCTGAACGCGAAAAATCCTCTCGTCTCCTATCTTGGCGAGCACAGTGATGATGCGGATGCCGGCCTTCTGGCCCGCCAGATCTATGACCTTGCCCTGCTGGCAAACCGTCCCTTCTCTCCTGAAGAGATGACGGCCTTTGTGGCGCGAAGCAATGAAATCCTGCTGCGGCTGACAAAATGAATGCCGAAATGAAAGAAGGCAATCTGTACCTGATCGGGTTCATGGGCTGCGGGAAATCCGCCGCAGCCCGCGGACTCCGGGATCTGTACCATCTGCCTGTGATGGAAATGGACAGGGAAATAGAGAGGCAGGAAGGAATGTCTGTCTCGGAAATATTTGACGAAAAGGGGGAGGCCTGTTTCCGCCAGCTGGAGACGGCGCTGCTGGAGAGCCTGCGCGGGAAGAAGGATCTGGCTGTTTCGTGCGGCGGAGGCGTCCCCCTGCGTCCGGAAAATGTGGATATCATGCGCAGGAGCGGCAGAATCGTATGGCTGAAGGCAGCGCCGGAGACCATTCTGGAGAGAGTCTCCCGCGATGACACGCGGCCGGTCCTGCGGGGAAGAAAGACTCTGAAAGACATCAGCGCGCTGATGGAAATCAGACGGCCTGCCTATGAAGCGGCCGCTGATATCGTCATTGATACGGACGGAAAGAGCATTCCGCAGATCTGCTGGGAAATCCTGCAAAAGGCAGGGAGAATGCCCGGCTGACTGCAGCTACAGGAGGTCTTCCTTTTCGAGCAGCTTCCTGACAAAGGCATCCCAGGCTGTGTCAAGAGAGCGGTCCGGTGAAAAAGACCGGACAGAGGTGCCGGTTGTGACCGTCAGAACATCGCCGCGGTACCGGATGTTGAGATACAGGCCGTACAGGTCGGCCGGATCAAGAGAAGGGGCATATTCTTCGAGCAGCTCCCGGCTCCGGTCAGGCGGCAGCTGCAGGACAATCTGCAGCGAGAGAGGCTGCCGCTGTCCGCGGATCACGGACAGACAGAAGGGCTTCAGCTCCTGCCACCTTGCATGGATGCGTGTCTCCTGCCGCAGTTCCTGCTCTTTTTCGGGAGGATAAAACTCCGGGTGAAGGGATCCGTCGATCCGGAAGGATACAAAGGTGGTCACGGAGACTTCGGATACGAGAAATGCGTCAAACGTATCCTGCAGCAGCAGTTTTTTCATAAATTCCCGAATGCTTTCGACCTGAATTGCCAGCATATTGTCCTCCCTTTCCAAAGAAAGAGTAAAGCATTTTTTTCAGGAATGCAAGTCCGACAGAGGCCTTTTCTTTTTCGGAAAACGGGTGTATAATACTCTGGATTGTGTTTTAAGCCCGCAGGGCTGAGAACGTAATAAGAAACGGCAGCCGCAGCTGCGGAAAGGACGATATATGAGCCAGAAAAAGGTTGATGCCTACAAGGAAGAGAAGAGAAACCGCCAGCAGATCATGCGGAGGGAGAAGATGACAAGAAGACTGGAAGCGCTGGTTGCTGCCGTCATCTGCATTGCCCTGATTGCATGGTTCAGCATAGCGGTGGTTCTGCATGCCAGGAGCGCCGCACCGGTGGAGACAGTTACGACTTCTCTGGATCTGAGTGCACTGGATAACTATAACATGATGCTGGAGGATCTGGCGGCGGAAGAATAGAGACCGGGAGCCGGATTTCTGTGAGCGCTGCCGGAATCAAAAAGGCTGTGTGCCGTTTGACAGACGGATGTCTGTCCGGCGCACAGCCTTTTTCTGTCCTGAGGTTACGTATGTTTACAGCTTGACGACATTGGCTGCCTGCATGCCCTTCGGTCCCTCGATCACATCATAAGAGACGGCCTGACCTTCATCCAGAGTCTTGAAGCCCTCGCCCTGGATCGCGGTAAAATGCACGAAAACATCCTTTCCGTCTTCGCCGGTAATAAAGCCAAATCCTTTTTCGGCATTGAACCATTTAACAGTTCCCTTATTCATTTTCAGTTACCTCCAACAATAGTAAAATAAATATTTCTCACGTGAACTGCAAAATCAATTCCCTGCCAAAGACTTGCTCTCGCTGTTGCGTGACAACAGCAATTATAGACAAGGGATTCCGGAATGTCAATACATGCTTCTGTTGTGTTTCATATTTTCCTGCGTGTGACCGGGGAGAAGCGCGGGAAGATGCCCGCAGGGTCCCTGCAGAGGGAGTTATTCTTGAAAACAGGGCCTGTTTACTATATAATCAGAACATCTATAAACCGATCCGGAAGAAAGCGGGAAGGGATTATGAGTTCAATACTGATCAGAAACGGAAGACTGTTGGATCCGGACAGAGGCCTGGATATGACAGGGGATCTGTATCTGCTTGACGGCAGGATCGCCCCTCTGCCGGAAGACGGCGCATCCGCGGACGAAGTGATCGATGCTTCCGGATGTTATGTATGTCCCGGTCTGATTGACATGCACGTACATCTGCGGGATCCGGGACAGACATGGAAAGAAGATATCGGCACGGGCAGCCGGGCAGCGGCAGCAGGCGGTTTTACGACGATTGTAGCCATGCCGAATTCCCGGCCTGTCATCGATGATCCGGACCGGGTAGATTATGTGTTAAACAAAGCGGAATCGGTCGCGCCGATCCATGTGCTGCAGGCCGGTGCCGCAACCGTCGGACAGAAGGGCAGAGAACCTGCTCCCATTGAGGAGATGGCGGCGCACGGAATTCCGGCAGTCAGTGAAGACGGGAAATCTGTCATGAATGCCGCCGTCTGCCGGAAGGTTATGCAGAAGGCTGCCGCGCTGGGCATACCGTTTCTCGATCACTGTGAAGACGCGGATCTGGTCAGCGGCGGCTGTGTAAACGCAGACGAAGTGTCGGAAAAAGAGGGCCTTCCCGGAATCACCAACACGACGGAAGACGTGATTGCGGCCAGAGATATTCTGCTGGCGGCGGAAACGGGCGTACATCTCCATCTGTGTCACTGCTCCACGGCAGGCAGCGCAGAAATGCTCAGACTTGCCAAAAAAGAAGGCCTGGACGTGTCAGGCGAAGTCTGCCCGCATCATTTTACGCTGACAAGCGCAGACCGGGTGCCGGGAGATACCAATTACAAAATGAATCCGCCCCTCCGGACGGAGGCCGACAGGCAGGCCCTGCTGGAAGGACTGAGGGACGGCACCTTTGAAGTGATCAGTACGGATCACGCGCCGCACAGCAGAGAGGAAAAGCAGGCATCCATGACGGAAGCGCCCTTTGGAATCGTGGGGCTGGAAACCGCAGTTCCGCTGGTCATCACGGAGCTGACGGAAAAGGGAATCCTTACGCCCCTGCAGATGACAGAAAAGATGAGCGCCAATCCCGCACGCATCCTGCACCTGACAGACAGAGGATCCCTGCGGGAGGGAATGGCGGCGGATGTCGTCATCATCGATCCTGCGGAGGAATACAGGATCGATCCTTCTTCCTTTGTCTCAAAAGGCCGCAATACTCCTTTTGCGGGACGCCGGGTGCGCGGCCGCGTAAAACTGACGATCTGCGACGGAAGGATTGTTTACCGGCATAAGTAAAAAACAGGTAATTGCAAAACGGCATGCGGCCGGGAAATTGTATGAACATTCAAACGGCTTCCGCGCAAAGAACTTCTAAGCATTCACGTCATCTGCTGAGAACATTCGCAGAAATCA
>CADBNA010000464.1 GCA_902795835.1 uncultured Lachnospiraceae bacterium
CGGGCTCTGCTGCCGGAACCGATTCGTCTGCCGGTGTCCGAAGATATCCGTACCGGCGGTTGACTGTCAGCAGCAGATTGGTGAGGGCCGTCGGCCCGCAATGCCTCACATAGCCCCCGTCCAGACGGGCAAACTGCCCTGTCGTACAATACGACGCAAAGGGTTCCCATACGGAAACCCTCTCTTTCTCATAAAATGGCCTGTTATAGGTGCCCTCTGCGTGCCGCAGAGGGTCCCTGATGGCAGGCAGCCTGTGTCTGCGGCGCGCCATTACATTCTGCCTGACTCGAGTTCTGCCAGGATCTGGGCACTGGTCGCCGCCGCTTCTCTGGCGCCTGCTCCTTTGTCTTCATCCTCACAGCAGGGATCCCCGGCAGCCGCTTTCGACGGCTTCGGGCTGGTGTCGACCGGCGTCGCACTGCCGATGCCGAGAGATTCGGAGACCAGTCCGAGACTGGAGACGATCGACGTCAGGTCGCTGGGAATAAAGATCTTTGTCGCGCGGCCGTCAGAGACTGAGCGAAGCGCTTCCAGTCCTTTCAGTTTCAGGACAGACTCGTCGATGCTGGCCTGCTTCAGGGCTCTCAGGCCTTCCGCCTCTGCCTGATAGACCAGCTCAATTGATTTGGCGCGGCCTTCAGCCAGGGCAATCTGGGCATCGCGCTCAGCCTGGGCGCTGAGGATCTTGGCCTTTTTATCACCCTCGGCACGGCTGACGACAGCTTCCTGGTGCGCCTGGGCTTCCAGTACGGTCTGGCGGCGCTCACGCTCGGCACGCATCTGCTTGGTCATGACCTCCTCGATCTCCTTCGGAGGCTGAATGTTCTTGATTTCAACACGGGTTACTTTAATGCCCCACGGATCGGTCGCTTCATCCAGGATTGCCTGCATGCGGCGGTTGATCTCATCACGGGATGTCAGTGTCTGGTCAAGCTCCATCTCACCGATGATATTTCTGAGTGTCGTTGCTGACAGATTCTGCAGACCGGCGATCGGGTTCTCGACGCCGTAGGTAAACAGCTTCGGATCAAACACGTAGCAGAAAACGACGGAGTCAATCATCATCGTGACATTATCTTTCGTAATAACCGGCTGCGGCGGAAAATCCAGAACCTGCTCTTTCAGAGAGACTCTCTTTGCCACCCGCTCGATGAAGGGAATCTTGAAATGAAGGCCTGCGCTCCATGTCTGCACATAGCGGCCAAGGCGCTCAATGATAAAAGCGTTAGCCTGCGGCACAACGCGTATGTTGGTTATCAGAAAAAAGAATACTATAACCAGAATCGGCAATAACAGAATATACATGTTTACCTCCTTTATTAACACTCTTACAGGCAGCTCCGTCTGTTTACAGGCAGCTCAGCTCATCATTCAGGATCTCCAGCATGTCCTGCAGATCCAGACCGTGGGCCAGGCATGCCTCCTCCAGCGTCTCCGTCTTCGCCACTCCGCAGCCGATGCAGTGGAGTCCGTTTTCCGCCATGACGGCAGCCAGCGACGGATACTCGCGTACGATATCTCCGACTATCATGTCCGGGCGGATCAGCAGGTCCGTCCCGCCCATCTGCGCCTCCACGTCTGCCTGAGGCGAACCGGTGCCTTCCAGCCCGAGATATTTTTCCATCAGGTTCCTGACATTCGGCGAGAGAAAAGCCGGCATGGACGGGCCCAGATGTATATGTCGGATATCCATATACAGCAGGGCCAGAAGCACAGCCGTCGACCGCTGGCCGTACCAGGAATAATTCCACACAAGAGGCAGCTGGCTCAGGCTGTCGGCTCCTGTCAGCTCCCGCAGCTTTATGATCAGCATGATCAGGGACCAGGTGTCCGCCACAGTGCCGGCGCTCACAATGCGGGGAATCCCGTCTGTCTCCCCGGCCTCCCGCCGGATGAACCGTTCCTTCACGCCGCCGGCGGTCAGGATGACGGTATCCTTTGGCAGGGCGCGGGCAAAATCCGTGTAGTAGCTTCTGCTTTTGCTCCGTCCGTCGCTCCCGGCCAGGAACACCAGCTTCTGCACCTTTCCGTCTTTGAGGGCTGCATGCAGCCGTTCCGCCAGAGCGCCCGCCTGTACATGGCTGAAACCATCCGGATAGCTTTCATACGGAAGCGCTTCCGGTGCAGCACAGGTGCGGGCCATCTGAATCAGTGCGCTGAAATCCCTGTATCCGTTTTCATCTTCTTCAATATGAATGCAGCCCGGCCATGCCGCTGCGCCGGCTGTGAAAAGCCTTCCCCGCACACTCTCCTTCGGCGGGACCAGGTTGTCGGACGTCACGAGAACCGGGCCGTGGAAGCTCTCAAATTCTTCTTTCTGCTTCCACCAGGGGCCGCCGTACTGTCCGGCCAGGTGCGGATATTTCCGGAAAGCCGGATACGCGTGGGCCGCGGAAAGGTCTCCGTGCGTATAGACATCAATGCCCGTTCCGGCCGTCTGCTCCAGCACCATTTCCAGGTCCTTCAGGCTGCTTCCGGAAACCAGAACAGCCGGACTGCCCTTCACAGCCACCGGCACGTCCGTCATTTCCGGATCTCCGTATGCCGCTCTCACGGCGCGGTCCTGCAGGTCCATGGCCCGGATGACATAACGTCCGGTCTCCATTACCAGAGCCAGCAGATTGCCGCCTGTCATTGTCTTATCCAGCAGCATGCCCAGAGCCCGCTGCAGGAAAATATTGACGTCGGCGTCGTCCGCTCCCAGGCGGTTTGCCGCGTCCAGCATGGCTGCCATTCCTTTCAGACCATAGGTGATCAGCTCGCGGAAACTCCGGATATCTTCATCCGCCTCGCCCAGCACGCCGACTTCGCCGGGCATGGCTTCCGGGTCAGGCACAATGGTCAGAAAAACGGCAGCCTCCGGCAGTTCTTCCCGCTTTTCCGCCTGCGGAAACAGTTCCCGGAGAACCTGCAGGGTGCGGGCGGTCTGTGCATTCACCATATCTGCGTCAAAGCAGGCATTCGTCATGGTCAGCAGCAGACTGCGGCAGATCAGGCGGTTGACGGACCCGTCCACTTCCTTTTTCTCCTTCCGCAGCTGCGTGGTCACCGCGGACAGACATCTGGTCGCATGAATCAGTGCATCCTGGGCTGACGCCAGGTCAGGCTTCTTCCCGCACACGCCTGTGCGGGTGCAGCCGCTGCCCTGCATGGTTTCCTGACACTGAAAACAGAACATTCTGTTCCCGGCCTGCACTGTGCGCTGCATTCCATTATTCAACAGAGGTCACCTCGTATCCCTGTGCCGTGACAGCGTCTGCCAGAACAGCATTCTCTACATCCGCGCCAAGCGTCACGACAGCGGTGCCGGCCGTATGGCTGACCTCTGCGCTCTGCACCTGTGCGATCGCCTCCAGTGCGCCTTTTACTCTCTTCTCACAATGTCCGCAGCTCATTCCTTCTACGTGCAGTGTCTTTGTCATTTTGGTTTCCTCCTTCTCTGTATCTTCCAAAGTACTGTTTTCTTTCCTGCTGCTTTCCGCAGTTTC
>CADBNA010000465.1 GCA_902795835.1 uncultured Lachnospiraceae bacterium
GATCATAGGGAGAATTTCTACATTCAGCTTTCTGCAGCCCTGTATCTGAAAAAAACAGTATGAAGCAGCAGGACTCCCATCACAATTTATTATATTCTTTTTTACTGCAGACAACCAGTCCAGCCTGCAGCGCAGGCAAACAACGTCCGATTGAGATAATAGCCTGCGAATCTTATGACTTTTTGTAACGAATTTTGTAACGAATCCGGGATCAATTCCATTCTGGTAGACAATTTGTAGATAATTCTCTGGACTTTTTCTGTATGCTGCGAAATGGCATTTCAGGGCGTTCCGTACTTATTGCTTAGTACAACAACCCCACATTAAGATTTCATTCATCTGAGGGGGGCCGCCCGGGGACTGTCAACTGGCCTCATTCTCTTTTTACAGCCTTCACCAGAAACTGGCTTCCTCCCTGGCCTTCCTTTTGTCCCAAACCGTTTGCAAACGCCATATCCTCTTCCACATCGGCTCCAAGTACATCCAGGATGCACAGGTCCCACATGGGACGAACCAGATAGCTGGCTGTGAGCTTTACAGTTATGGCATCCATCCTGTTCTTCATTTCCTCGCTGAACCCGGATTCCGGCTTTGTATTTTCTTTCCGGTTTTCCCTCATCAACCGTTCATATTCATCCCTGGCGGAAGAATCGTAGAACCGGCGGTTCCAGGTCCCATCATACGTCATCAGAAGGCCGCCCGGTTTCAGTACCCGCAGCCACTCCTGATATGCTTTTTCCGGTCTTGGAAGAACCCATGACAGCCAGCGTGAAAATACAACATCAAATGTATTCTCTTCAAACTGCAGTTCTTCTGCGTTCATTTGATAATAGGTGATGCGGTCAGCATACCCGGCATTCCGCCTCTTTGACTCCTCAAGCATCCCGGCAGCCAGGTCGATTGCAGTTACAGAATAGCCTGCTTCTGCTGCAATTCCCGTCATAAATCCACTTCCGGTTGCCAGGTCGAGAACACGGATCTCTTCCGGACGCCTTTCCGGATAGTGCGCCGAAATATGTTTTACAAAATCCTGCTGCCAAAGAGGTCTGTTCCGCTCATGACCGTCTTCGACATATGTGGAAGCCCGGGTACTCCAGTAATCCGCAATATCCTTCTTTAAAACATCCAGTCTGTTCATCTGCATTCTCCTTATGCATGGTGTACTACGGGGACAGGTTCTCTGGCGCAAAGTCAGGGTACCTGTCCCCGTGATATCAGCCGTCCTGATATGTCAGGTTCAGCTCTTCCAGATTGACAATGCGGGTACAGAGCTGATGCGCCAGCGCCATATTATGGCTGATAACGAGCAGTCCCAGATTCCGCTTTTTCACCTGGTCAAGCAGCGCGTTCCAGATCTGTGCCTGTGTGATGGCATCCAGCATGGTACTCATCTCATCGGCAATAATAAACTCTGTCTGCGGCCCCAGTACCCGGGCGACGCAGAAGCGCTGCAGTTCTCCGCCGGAAAGCTCATTCGGCCAGCGGTCATACCAGAGATCCTTCCGGATTCGTAGTTCGCGGAGAATATCATCCGTGGGTTCCCAGGCCTCGGCTACGGTATCCCGCAGCTTCCATCTGGGATTGACGGCCTTCTCCGGATGCTGGTAAATCAGCTGCACCGGGCAGTAGCCCGTGAGAGGGAGTGGTCTTCCTTTCCACAGAATCTCGCCGCTGACGGGCAGTTCATAACCGGCCAGAAGTCTGGCAAGCGTGCTCTTGCCGTATCCGGAGGGACCTATCAGACCGACCCTCTCCCCTTCTTCGATTTTCAGGCTGACGTCTTGCAGAATCCAGGGACCGTCGCCGTACCGGAAACTGACATTTTTTGCTTCCAGAAGACTCATGCCCCCACCCCCTTTTTCGCCGTGTCATTCATAAAGTCCTCCGGGTCAACGGGCTTAAACCCATTCTGCGGAAGGGCTTCCCACAGAGCCCGGGTATAAGGATGCTTCAGGGTATCTCCGCCTGCCAGGAATTCCTCCCGGCTGACTACGTCAACGGTCTGTCCGTCATAGAAAACGGCAATTTTGTCAGCGACGGAAAGGGCTATGTCAATATCATGCGTAATCATGAGGATTCCGCGTCCTTCGTCAGCCAGTTCCCGGAAATTCTTCATCGTTTCCAGGGCAATGTCCTCGGAGAGACCGGGCGTAGGCTCATCCGCCAGAATCAGCTTCGCATCGCTGATGATCGCCGTAGAGATCAGCACGCGCCGCGTCATACCTCCGGAGAGCTGGAACGGATACATCGAAGCGACGGATTCCTTCAGACCATATCGCTTAAAGGCTTCCTTCTGCTGCTCCGCTGTCCCATTGACGCCCTGCACCTGTTTTCCTACCTTCATCAGCGGATCCAGGAAGGTGACTGACTGCGGGATCATGATGATCTCGCTGCCGACCTTCTCTTTCCGCACGGCATCATCCAGCGGACGGCCATTGTACTGCATCTGTCCGCCTACAATCGCGTTGGAAGGCAGGATGCCAAGAATGGCATGCGCCAGCACGCTTTTGCCGCTCCCGCTGGCTCCGACGATGACCATGATCTCGCCCTCGTGCACGGTGACGCTCAGATCTGATATCACGTTCAGGTCATATTGCGAAAGTCCCTTGTCATACATACGGAAGGATACCGAGATGTGCTCTGCCTGCAGTATAACATCATTTTTCATGCCATGCCTCCTATTCCTGTGCGCTGAACGGGTCGATCAGCAGACGCACATTGTTGCCGATGGCCACGCCTTTCGCTCCTTTTCCCACAAGGACGGAAATCAGGATCAGCAGCACCAGATGCGGCACGCCCATGAACAGATCAACAAACCAGTTGAAGAGGGTGCTTACTTTCTTCCCCATGGTGCCGGCGATAATGCCCAGAAGGAGCGCCATGCCCGAGGATACCAGGGAAGCCGCGAGGCCGCGGGAGCGCACAGGCATGTCGGCACTGTATGCGGAATGCTGACCACGGCGGTTTGGGACTAAGAAATTAGTCTGGCACAGCATACCACGCCTTCATACGTGCATGGGCATTCTTCCTGATATTTTGAAAGAAAAATGAATAATCACAGCCGTGATAGCTTTCCGGGCCGAAAACAGGCTCCAGCTTTCTAAAACCGGGAATCGCCGTTATGGCAAATTTTTTCAGCCGGGGATCCGTTACCACAACAGTTCCCCGTTCAGGATTGATCACAGCGTCAGCCTTTACGCGAAGCTTATGCAGTCTGGGGAACAACAGATACGGCCTGTAGGAACCTAAGTTTAGTTCCGCAGAAGCATAAGTATCGTCTGTCTTCCAGTTCAGCGGGTTGACACAAACTGCGCCCGGTGCGACTACAAGCGTTTTATGACCTTTGTTTCCAGGTCCTTCTGTATTCCATGAGACCACAACGCCCAGATCGTATGCGCTCTGTGCGGCTTTCACATGCGGATTCTCTTCCAGATACTGCTTTGTCAGGGAGTCCCCCAGACAGTATGCGGCGATCATATTTGCATAATAGTCCGGATGTTCCTTAAAATATTCCGACAAGGCAATGTAACACAGCCTTGATCCCTGTGAATGCCCGGCCAGAAAGAACGGCCGGCCCTGATTCAGATTCTCAAAATAGTAATCCAGCGCGGCATAGACATCGGTCCTGGGTTCATTCCATTCAGCCTGATTTACTTCTTCAAAACTCATCTCAGAAAGCTTAACGGCATTTACCTGCCTCCAGAACGGGGCAAACAGATTTGCAAATGGCTGAAATACGGTTGCCTGCTGCGCGAAATTGCGTCTGGCTCCCCATACCATGCTCCTGTTGTCCACCGCACAGATCGCACCTGCTTTCCTGTCAAAGCAGCTTGATGGATACAGGAAGATCACATCTGCAGGTTTGTCCGTGCGGTCGGGCAGGGACAACCAAAATTCTTTCTTCGAGTAATCTGTCGGTATTCCTTTTAATGGTCTCATTTTTCTTTACTCTTTCATTAATTATTCAACCCGGATGATCTCTGTGAACCCTGCCGAATCAAGGATTTCCCTGACCTCTTTGGACACATGCAGCAGGATAAGGGGCTGCTCCCCCGGCAAAGCCTTTCGGATGATCAAAAGTACACGCAGCCCTGCTGAAGAAATATACCGGAGGTTCTTACAATCGATCTCTACCCTGTGAAATACCCCCGAAGCCTTTTTCTCCTCCCAGACCTTTAAAAGCAGGGGAGCCCCCAGGGAATCCAGCCTGCCCGAAAGAATGAACCGCAAAATATCCCCCACAGTCTCCGTCCGGAAGCGGAAGCCTTCTATGGAAACATCCGGATCCTTCGAATCTTCTGAGTGATCGGATTTCTCCGAAAGAAAATCCGGATTTACTGTAAACTTCCAGACATGAATACCAGAAAGTGCCTTTTTCAGCTTTTCAATTACTTCCGGCTGCAGAAAAGCAAAGGAACGAAGCTCATAGCCTCCCCTTGTAAAGGGGATCTTTTCCACGAGTAAGCCGTTCTGAAGAAACTGCTGTTCGTAACGGGAATAGTCTGCTTCGTCTGGCAGGGTGCCGTCTTTCTTCAGGAAGAGTGCATTGATGCTCGCAAGATCCATCTGAGAATCCCTGGAAAAGCCATTTTTCTCCTTCCTGAAAATCTCGGAAGCGCGATCCTCGTCAATAGCAGAATACACCACCAGATGACGGGCAACGGCTTCCGGATCCACTGTAACCCAGCAGCCGCCCCTGATTTTCAGAAGGCGGAAGATATTCTGTATGACCGTCTTCATCTCACTGGCATTCAGATATCCGAGCAGGCCCTCCGTGCAGACACAGACAGATCCCCACATCCCCTCCAGCGCATCCAGTATAGATTTCTCATTCGTAATGTCTACTTCAGCCAACCGTACTTTACTTCTCTGCTCCGGGGGAAGCATATCGCGGATCACAGGCTGCATACGGTTGATTACCTCAGGAAGATCCCCTCCTACATATTTTATCCCTTTTTCTACCATATCAAAGGCGCGGTGGACATAACCACAGGGCAGGTCAAAAACAACGTCGCAGCCGCTTTCCAGTGCCACGTTGTTTAAAGCCACGTAGCGTGACTCCCGGTTTGCCAGCAGGCATATTTTTTCCAGCTCATCCCCTTCACCAAGGCTCCAGGCATAATCATCTTTCTGAAATCCCAGACGCTTCAGGATTTCTTCGGACTTCTCATAGCCGGCGCCTGCCAGCTGAAACAAAGTCGCAACTGCTGTTTTCGGCACGGGATTTGAACGCTCATAAAGTTCGCTATCCATTTTTAACTCCTTCGCGATGGACACCTTGGCAGATGCACCTATTCCTGTTTTGTATAAGACATCAAAGTCCACGAATGATAGTGAAGCCTCACACGACTAAAGTCGCGTGCTTCCTATTGCCTGCCTTGCGGCAGGTTCCCTTTTAGAGGGATCGGACTGCCTTTCC
>CADBNA010000466.1 GCA_902795835.1 uncultured Lachnospiraceae bacterium
AGCTCGGAAGACCGTTGTCAACGCATAGCTGATGTATATACGGCGGACGGATTCGCCTCAGCATTACTCATTTAAAGCATCCTTTTAAGGACAGGCATAGGCTGATAACAATTTTTTTAATTACCAGAGAGGGAGGGGACAGGATGAACAAGCGTGCTCTCGGCGCACAGTATGAGGCATTGGCGGCGGAATGGCTGGAAAGGCAGGGGTATCGCATTCTGGTGCGAAATTTCCGCAGCCGTTTCGGGGAGATTGATCTGGTTGCGTTGGATGAGAGACAAGAAAAGCCGATTCTTGTCTTTGTTGAGGTGAAGTACAGAAATACAGCCTCTTCAGGCTATGCGGAAGAGGCAGTCGGATTGAAAAAGCAGGAGAACATTCGCCGTACTGCGGATTTTTACAGAGTGCGGTATCAGGTCCGGGATTCTGTTCCGTGCCGGTTTGATGTGATTGCGTTCCAGAACGGCCGGCTTCGCCATATAGAAGATGCGTTCTGAACAAACACATTATCTGTATCGGATGCGTGTTCTAGCAAAAATTGTTTTCAAATGGCCAACTGCTCATCCTGAAAGTTTACACAGCGGTCTGATCTATATGTTCTCGAAGAGTGCGCGAATCTCTGCCTCAGATGCCTGTACCTGCCCCTGAATCATGGGCGGCCTGCCGCCGCCGCGGGCCTGCAGGACTTCTTTCATTCGGTTTTGCATAGAAAGCACGACAGAGTCACTTTTCTGCGTTTCTGCCGTATCAGAAGAACTTCCTATTACATAACGATATCCTGTTATAGCGTTTCCGTTGTTGTTTCCGTTGAAAATGCCGCAGACACCGGTGTGCTTTGCCATCAGTTGATTGACTGCTTCGCGAAGTGTTGTTGCTTCTTCCAGACCTTCTGTGAAGAGGCAGACATGCTGCTGCGATGCGGGGATGGCCTCAGTTTCTTTCAGCAGGAGTGCGAGTCTGGCTTCCGACAGTTGATGTTTTGCGTCGGAAAGGTCGGCACGCAGTTTTTCAATCCGGCCGGGGACCTGATCGGTAGAAGTGGACAGCGAGCGCGCTGCTTCGTTCAGCGTGGCATTTTCCTGAATCAGATAGCGGAAGGCCCGTTCGCCGGCGAGCATATGAATGCGCACGCCGCCGCGATGGCTCTGCACGGACAGGATCCGGAAGAGTCCGATCTCGCCGGTCCGTGCCACATGCGGAGCGCAACAGGCACAGATATCGCATCCCGGGAAAACGACAAGGCGGACCTGCCCCTCGATGGCTGTCTTGCTTCTATAAGAAATAGTTTCCAATTCCGCGGGAGTCGGAAACTCCTGCCGGCTTTCCAGATTTTGCCAGATGATCTGATTGACGGCCAGCTCCAGTGCTGCTGCATCGGCTTCCGGGATCGGGCCGGAATAATCCATGGTTACTTCTGTGTCGCTCAGGTGAAAACCAACATTCGTGAGCCCGAGCCGGGACCAGACCAGGCCGGAGAACAGGTGCTCTGCGGAATGTTGCTGCATATTGGAAAAGCGATGATGAAAATCCAGTGTGCCGTGTACCGCTTCGCCCGGATCAAAGGGAGCATCCGTTATATGGGTGATAATGCCGTCACGGATCTGAACATCGAGTACCTGGGCGGAAAGCTTGTTATGTGTCAGAAATCCGCGGTCGGGACTTTGTCCGCCTTCCTCGGGGAAAAAGGCAGTTCTGTCCAGAATGACCGCGTACCGGCAGGAATCCTCATCTGTGTCCGAACCGGACAGGAGGCTGCAGGATTGTACGACGGCGTCGAATTCCTTCATGTAGGCATCGGTATAATATAACTTTTCAGTTCCCAGTCCGATGATGGAGGTCTGTTTTCTGGCAGCGTTTGTATTATATGTTTGTGTCATATTCTGTATTTCCTTTTTCAGCATGTAAACAATTTATTGCTATTATACATGCAGTCTGCTACATTTACGAGATGAGTTTTTGCAAGATTAATAAAGATGCTAAGATGCCGGTATGTCCGGTTGACACTGACGTATTCCGTTTGCTATGATAAGGAGACCTACAGGATATTGCACCATGTGGTATATTTTTACGGGAGGAAACTATGTCTTCTTCGAATAATCTTGCTCACGCAAACCCGATCGCCCCGCTCAAAATTATAGCCCTGCCGGGGTGTGAACATATGGCAGCTGCCGTAAACAAGTATCTGCTGCAGTTCCGGAAGGAACTGATGGCAGAGAATCCGTCCAAGAAAAATCACTATGCATATGATATAGATAATTATATTTTGGAATGTGAATGTCCGCGTTTCGGAAGCGGTGAAGCCAAAGGGCTCATCAAGGAATCCGTACGCGGACTTGATTTGTATCTGTTGGTTGATATCTGTAATTACAGTGTGACCTACAGGGAATTTGGCTACACCAATCATATGTCTCCGGATGATCATTATCAGAATCTGAAAAGGATCATAGCAGCCGTCAACGGGAAGGCTCACAGGATCAATGTGATCATGCCGTTCCTGTATGAGGGGCGGCAGCA
>CADBNA010000467.1 GCA_902795835.1 uncultured Lachnospiraceae bacterium
ACCGGCGTGCCGAATTTCAGGATCATATTGGCGATCACCGGCTCATAGGAGGAGTTTGTAGAAAACACGATCCGTATCCGCCGGCTCTCCCGCAGCTGTTCCAGCGGCAGGAAGCCGCCGGCGCCGGAAGAGGAACTGCTCTCCTCCCCCGTCTCTTCTTCGCTCTCCCATTCGTCCGGGTCTTTTCCTTCGATAATCAGCCGCTTTGCCGCCTTGCTCTTCGGATGCGTAAAGATCTCAGCTACACTCCCGTACTCGACAAGCTCCCCCTTCTCCACAATGGCCACGCTGCCGCAGATCCGCCGCACAACCGACATCTGATGGGTGATAATGACGATGGTCACTCCCATCTCCCGGTTGATCTTCTTCAGCAGCTGCAGGATCTGCTCCGTAGTCTGCGGGTCCAGGGCGCTGGTCGCCTCATCGCAGAGGATGATCTTCGGATCTGTGGCAAGCGCCCGTGCAATTGCCACTCTCTGGCACTGCCCGCCGGAAAGCTGGGCGGGATAGGCTTTTTCCTTTTCGGGAAGTCCGACCGTCTTCAGGAGAGAGCGGGCCTTTTCCCTGGCTTCCGCGCGGGGCACCCCTGCGATCTGAAGAGGAAACATGACATTTGACAGGACGTTTTTCTGTGAGAGCAGGTTGAAGCTCTGAAAAATCATTCCGATGGAACTGCGCAGTCCCCGCAGCTCCCTGTCACTGAGCGCAGCCAGATCCCTGCCGTTTACGGATACCTTGCCGGAAGTGGGCCGTTCCAGATAATTCAGGCAGCGCACAAGGGTGCTCTTGCCTGCACCCGACATGCCGATAATGCCGTAAATATCTCCTTCTTCTATGTCAAGACTGATATCCTTCAGGGCATCGACTCTGCCGCCCTTCGTCTGAAAGGTTTTGTTCAGGTTCTCTACTTTTATAATGGCAGCCACAATCGTCTGTCTCCTTTTTCTGTGCGTGACCTGCTGCAGATCCTGCCCTATTTCCTGTTTTCCTACGATTTTAATAGGAATACTGTATTTCCCAGTTTACCGCGCCCTGCAGGGCAAGTCAAGCAATTCCGCAGTAAAAAAATGGACGACCGGCTGTCGCCGCCGCCCATAACAGGTATTATTGTACTGCTATCCCGTGATTTTTACAACCGCAATCTGCCCGCTGTATGGTCAGCGGCCATTCATTGGCGTCCTGCCTGCACCGCATGTGTGGACGCTGCTGTTGAGGCAGGCTCTATATGGTCAGCGACCATTCATAGGCGTCCTGCAGCGCATGCATGATATCCCGCGGATTCCCGGCATCTCCGATGATCCGGTAGGGTATCTTCATTTCTGTCAGTATCCCCGCCGCTTCCGGCACAAACGGCCGCATGCCCATGGCCACAATTACATGGTCCGCGGCGATTTTTTCTCTGCCGCTGGGGGTGTCCGCCAGTATCCACCCGTCACCGATCTCTGCCAGGGCCGTGTCCGTCCGGAACCGGATGCCCAGATTCCGGAGGTCCGCCAGAACCAGCCGGTGGAGACTCCGCAGCGCGGTTCCTGCCTTCGGGGCTGCTTCGATAACGGTAATGTCACACGGTATATACATTTTTCCCATGCTTTCCGGGACATGGCTGTCTACAAATGCTTTTGCCCCGGCTCCTGCAAAGCCGGACATCGCCAGGAAGTGTGCGGTATCCAGACCCGTCGCTCCGCCTCCGATAATCACGGTGCTTCCCCTGCGCAGGGCTGCCAGCTGCTCTCCGTCCGCCATAAGGACATCCTTTGCTGTCAGGGCCTTCCCGATCCCGGGCACATCCGGCAGCTTTGGTATGCTTCCGGTCGCCAGTACGGCCAGATCCGGACAAAAACTACGGATCAAGTCCGCATTCGCATCTGTTTCCGTCAGAATTTCCACGCCGCTCCTGCGGACTCTGTGAATCAGATACTCCCTGAAAACGGCCAGGTCCTCTTTCAGCGGCGGCAGACAGGCCAGGTTCAGCTGCCCTCCCAGTGTCTTTTCTCTTGCTGCCAGCGTAACCCTGTATCCCCGTTCGGCAGCTTTTGCGGCAGCCTCCAGTCCGGCAGGGCCCCCGCCGATGACGAGCACCTTTTTGCCTGTCTTCCCGGCCGGATGACGCCTTTCCAGATATTCCATGCCCGTTTCGGGATTGAAGGCGCAGGATACAGGCTTTTGGGCAAAAATGGCTTCGATGCAGCCCCTGTTGCAGCCCTGACATTTATTGACCGGCTCCCCGCTGCGCGTGTGCTCCGCAAAGGAGGGATCCGCCAGAAACCCTCTGGCCACACCGGCAAAGTCTATGATCCCCCTTCGCAGCAGGTTCTCCGCCGCTTCGCCGGAATTGATCCGGTTGGACATCATGACCGGCACGCGGACGACACGGCGTATTGCATCCGCCATACATGCATAGGCGCCATCCGGCACATGATATGTGACAAGCGGAACCGGTGACTCGTGCCAGCCTCCGGTAACACTCACATAATCGACGAGGTTTTCCTGCTGCAGCTGCACGCAGAAGCGCTGCATGCAGGCGATGTCATAGCCGCCTTCCATCATCTGGGCGCCTGAAATCCGGATTCCCACCGGATATGCCTTTCCAACGGCTTCGCGCACTCTGCGCACGGCTTCCAGCGGAAAGCGCAGACGGTTTTCTTCGCTGCCGCCGTACTCATCCGTGCGGCAGTTGGTCAGCGGCGAGGTAAACTGGGCCAGCAGATACCCGACCGTGCCGCTGATCTCTATACCGTCGGCGCCTGCATCCCGGGCCCTCTGCGCGGCGCCGGCAAACTGCTGCAGCGTCTCTTCAATCTGCTCCCCGGTCATGGCCGTGACCCGGCCCTTGTAGATCGGGGAGGGAATGGCGGACGGCCCCCAGGGGTCCAGGCCTCCCAGTGTGTCCGCATTCCCGTTGCGCCCACAGTGAAAAAGCTGCAGAAACAGCCGCGATCCGCCTTCATGAATGACATCCGCAAGACCGCGCAGACCGGGCACAAAGGCATCATCCCAGAGACCGTGCATCCGGGGCAGCCGGCCCCGGGGGCTCACGGCAGCCGGGATGATGATTAATCCGGCACCTCCTTTGGCCCTTGCCCGGTAGAATGCTTCGTCACGCTCCGTCACAAAATTGTCCTCTGTCGCATAGGCCATGAGCATCGGAAGCATCACAATCCGGTTTTTCAGTTCCAGCTGGTTTATTTTTCCCGGTTTAAAAAGATATCTGTACATGTACGGATCCTCCCGGCACAATTTGCCTTTGCCCGAAAACTGCAGTCATCTCCATGAAACAGGATACTTGTTTTTTATCTGCTGCCCCGTTTTTCTGCCCCACCCCAGAGAAAAATGGTCCGCGCAGACGAGTACCCAGCCGTCCGCCAGACCCCGCGCCTCTTCATCCGTCAGCAGAATGCTTTCCCCGCGCAGATAAGCGGCAATGCGGGCATCCCCGGCGCCGGCAGAAAACGCCGGCAGCGCGTTTACGGCGCGTGTATTCTCTACGGTATCTGCGTCCTTACCGGCGCGTGTATTCTCTGCGGTATCTGCATCCTTACCGGCGCGTGTATTCTCTGCGGTATCTGCGTCGGAAAACAGCATATTCTGTGCCATAGCCAGCGGCTGAGAAGGCTCAAAACGGTTCTTTTTCCATTCGCCAAGATACAGACCATTACGCAAAAAATGCAGCCCTCTTACGCTGTCAGGAAGATCCTGCACCATATAGGCCCGGCCGCCTCTCTCCTCAAGCCGGAAAATTCCTGTTCCCATATCCGGAACGCCTCTTTTCGCCCGGGTATCCGGGAACAGCCGCAGTCCCGATAATCCGGAAATAAAAGGGAGCAGAAGCGACAGCTCCTCTCTTCCGATCGGATTGCCGCCTTCTGTGCCGCCTCCCGTGCTGTTTTTTCCGAACTGACCGGGGCCGCGCTTTTTCCCTGCCTTATTCCGCTTTCCGGGGCCGCCGGCTTTTGCCCCTGATACGGCCGTATGCCTGCCGGATTTTGCCCCTGATACGGCCGTATACCTGCCGGATTCTGCCCCTGATACGGTCGTATACCTGCCTTCTTTCCCATCTTCTGCCTGAGAATCACTTTCGGCGCCGCTCCGCCCGCCATCACCTCCGGCAGAGACCCCTTTTTTCATCAGGGCCAGGAAATGACCTTCTCCCCGCATCCGGTGCGGCCATATGCGCACACATCCGGAAAGCGCAGCATCCGTCTCCTCATCACTCTTTTCTGCCGGTAACGGTTTTCCTGTACAGATGCTCAGCCACTCCGGCCTTCCCGGGGAAAACCCCGCAGCACTCTCTGCGCAGGCCGCAGGCAGGTCTGCAGCATTCGGGAGCTGCGCATCTTTTCCCGAATCGCTGTTACGTATGGCAGCACGGTCTGTGGCCTGAACGCCTTTATGAGGCAGAAGCCCTGTGTCTGCGATTCGCATATCCGTATATGTATCAAGAAATCCCTGTACCTGCTGCTCATCCTCTTCCGGCGCAAAGGTACAGGTGGAGTACAGAAGATAGCCGCCCGGCCGCAGCATCCGGTATGCCTGCGACAGTATCTCCTTCTGCTGTGCCGCAAAAAACCGCACGCGTTCCGGGCTCCAGACATCTGCCACCGCCGGTTCTTTTCTGAACATCCCCTCCCCGGAGCAGGGCGCATCAACAAGGATGCAGTCAAAATAACAGGGGAACGCTTCTGCCAGCCTGGCAGGCACCTCATTGGTAACCATCATATTCTGCACGCCGAACAGTTCCAGGTTCCGCAGAAGTGCCTTTGTGCGGCTGTTGCTGATATCATTGGCCACCAGCAGGCCCTCCCCCGCGAGCTTTGCCGCCAGTTCTGTGGCCTTTCCGCCCGGGGCGGCGCACAGATCCAGGACCCTGTCGCCGGGTTTTACCGGCAGAATTTCCGCAGGCGTCATGGCACTCGGTTCCTGCAGATAATAGAGCCCGGCTGCGTAATACGGATGCTGAGCCGGGCGAACATCTTCAGGATAGAAAAAGCCGTCGGAGATCCACGGAATCCGCTCCACCGGAAAAGGGGCGATTCTCTCAAACTCCTCCGGGGATATCTTCAGGGTATTCACCCGCAGGCCTCTGTGCCGGGGTTCATCATAGCTCTTCAGAAAGGCCGGGTATTCCTCTCCCAGCATTTGCTTCATGCGGTTTGTGTAAGCTTCATGCAGATTCATTTGTGTGTTCCTTGCATGTGTGTTCCTTGTAACGAAAAGATATTGGGATGAAAAGGATAACTCTAAAAGAATGACGGATCTCAGATACCGAGACTGATGTAGAACGAAAAAGGATTGACTTAATCTGGTTATGATAGAGTCCGAGTCAACTACTCCTTGCGGGAAGTCCGAAAACCGGTGGATCAGATTGTAAAATACCAATTCTTAGTCATCCGG